>DATGVY010000445.1:0-2568 GCA_035299845.1 Streptosporangiaceae bacterium | reverse complement strand
CCGGAATCCCGCGACAGCATCCCGCCGCAGGGCAAGATCCGCTGAGATCCGGCACCATCCCCAGAGACCGGACCCTTCCGCTGCGACACGCCGGGAAGGCAGCATCCCGCCGTCCTCATCACAGACATGTAAGCTATGAATAACCGCACCCATGGGGACCCTTGCTGTCAAGAGGCGTGCGGTTCTGGCCCGGTGGCTTGCGTGCGGTTGCCGGGCTGGGCTGACTGCTATGCGGCTCTTCCTTGATAGCTGCCGTCTTTCCGGCTGCCGTGTGGTCCGGGGTCCAGCTGGAGCGCCCGGAGCCGCGTCGCGGCGAGGACGAACGAGCTGGACGCCGGCGAGCGCAGCCGGATCATCGGAGGCGAGGAAGAGGTTCTTGGCGGGGTTGGGGATCGTGGGTGTCCCTCGGGTTGCGCGGTTGGCGGAGTGGTCTCACATGCACCCATTCGGCACCTGCCGGGGTGTGGGCGGGTGCCATGACCGTGTTATCCGGGGACCGGGCTGCTCAGTCAGGTCATCGAGCGCGGCTAGGCCGGCTCATGCGGTTTTGCGAGCTCACCCGGGGCTTGGCGACCCCTCCCGGCTGGTGGCCGGCATCCCGGCCGGTGGCGCGGCTGCGGATGTCGTGGCGGTGGCTTGGTGGCTGGCGGTGCGCTCGGCGTCGGCGAGCAGGTGCCAGGCGCGGGCCAGGAGCTTGCGGGCGATGGCGGTAGTAGCGATCTTCTTGCCGCGGCGCCGGGCGATGGCCTGGTAGCTGGCGGCGAAGTCCGGGTGCCGCTTGGCGGTCTGCGCCGCTTCGCACAAGATCCACCGCAGCCACGCCGAGCCTTGCTTGGAGATGTGGCCGTGCCGGACGGTGCGGTCCGAGCCGCGGACGGTCGGGGTGAGCCCGGCCCAGGAGGCGAGCTTGCGCGCGGACGCGAACCGGGTGATGTCGCCGGTCTCGGCGAGGATGACCAGCGCGGTGAACGGGCCGACGCCGGGCAGCTGCGTGAGGATCTTGACCCGGGGATCGGACCGGGCGTGCCGGCGGACCTCCCAGTCGAGCCGGTCGATCAGGACCTGCAGCGCGTCGATCAGGGCCAGGTCGTCCTCGATCACCTCCCGCGACACCGGTGGCAGCGGCAGCGAGGCGAGCCAGCCCCGGCCGGGGCCGCTCCAGCATCCCGATGGCCGGTCATGGCCATGGTCGGCCAGGACCGCGTGGATCCGGTTCCGCAGGAGCGTGCGCACCCGCACCAGCTGGGCGCGGTGCCGCAGCAGTGCCCGGAGCTGGCGCACCGCAGGCGGCGCGATCCACGCCTCTGGCAGCAGATCCGCGCGCAGCAGCTGCGCCAGGATCGCGGCATCGACCTTGTCGTTCTTCAACCTGGCCGAGGCGATCGCCTTGCACTGCAGCGGGTGCACCAGGTGCGGGTCGAAGCCGTAGTCCTCGAGCAGCTCCAGCAGCCACCCCCAGCCGAACGCGGCCTCGAACGCCGCGGGCGTGCCCGGCGGCAGGCCGCCGATCACGCCCAGGATCGTCTCGGTCCCGTTCGGCACGTTCCGGTTGGCGAGCACCTCGCCACCCGAATCGATGACTGCCACCTGAGAGCGCTTGCGGTGCACGTCGATTCCGACGTAAACAGACATTGCCGGCCTCCTTTCCGAGCTCGTACTGTTACCCGGAGCATCGCGCTGCCGGGCTGAGCAGGAAAGGGGGTCCGGCCTCACGCCCGGTCCCCCATAGGGTCAGGTCAGAGCCCAGATCCGGGCTCCTGCGGTCGGTAAAGCCGGCTGGCAGAACCGCCCGCATGACGGGCTGCGCGATCCACAGCACCCGGGGCGGATGTTCACCCCGAACGAGAAGTACGCGGCCCTGGTGGAAGCCGCCGGGTACGTTCCGGTCGCGCTCGGCCCCGCCGATTACATCGAGTTGCTGCCCGCCTGCTGGCGCGCTGTCAATGCCTACGGGATCAAGCTCAGGCACCGCACCTACGACTGCGAGGAGCTGAACCCGCTGCGCATGCAGCCCTCGGGAGTCGCCACCCGGAAGGACCTGTGGGAGGTCCATTACGATCCCTACGACGTGTCGCGGGTCTTCGCGCGCGGCCCGCAAGGATGGATCACCTGCTACTGGCGGCACCTGGACCGGGTGCCCGTCCCGTTCGGGGACCTGGCCTGGGATCACGCCCGCAGGCATCTCGCCGCCGACGGCCGGGCAGCGACCGAGCAGCAGATCGCCGACGCCGTCGCCGGGCTGCTGACGCGCGCCTACCAGGGGCCGCGGGAAGAGGCGCCGAAGATGCCGAAGCGGGACCGGCGGGTAGCTGCCCGCACCAGGGCGGCCACCCCGCCGCAAGCCGCGGCAGCAGGTGAGCGCGCCAGCGATGCAGCCGGCGCTCCGGTGCCACCTGACGACGTGCCGCTGGCGGAGGTGATCCCGCTGGGGATCTTCGACCCGTTCCGGGAAGCGGACAAACGGTGGTGAGCGCCGCGGCCAGCGACCAGGACCATCCCGGCCAGGAGCACCGGCAGCTCACCACGCTGGCCGGCTGGCGGCGCTTCGCCGGCGAAGTTCCGGCCGTG
>DATGVY010000444.1:0-8865 GCA_035299845.1 Streptosporangiaceae bacterium | reverse complement strand
GGGGAACGGCGGGTGCGGGGCAGGCCTGGGGGGACAGCGGGCGTGGCAGGCTTGAGCCATGATCGTGGGAATCGGCGTGGATATCACGGACATTTCCCGGGTGGAGGCTGCCCTGAGCCGGACGCCCGCCCTGGCGTCCCGCTTGTTCGCTGAAAGCGAACAGGACGCGCCGGTGGCGTCACTGGCCGGATGTTTCGCCGCGAAGGAGGCCGTGGCCAAGGCGCTCGGCGGCCCGCCGGGCCTGCGATGGACCGACGTGGTCGTTGCCCACGACAAGTTCGGCAGGCCATTGCTTGAGGTCAGCGGCACCGTGCAGCACGCCGCCGCTCAGCTGGGCGTGCACAGCTGGCATATCTCGCTGAGTCATGACGGAGGGTTCTGCGTGGCCATGGTGGTAGCTGAGGGGGCGCAGCGGTGAGGAACGCGCACGAGGTCGAAGTCGTCAGGAGCGCCGAGCGGGCGCTGATGGCGCGGGTGCCCGACGGCATGCTGATGCAACGGGCGGCGGCAGGACTGGCGTCCGCGTGCGCACGCCTGCTCGGCCAGGTATACGGGTCGCGGGTCGTCATCCTGGCCGGGACCGGGGACAACGGCGGCGACGCGCTCTACGCGGGTGCGCTGCTTGCCCGCCGCGGCGCGGCCGTGATAGCGATCACCATCGGGTCACGGGCCCATCAGGGCGGGGCGACGGCCCTGCTCAGCGCGGGCGGGCACCTGTCCGGCGCGGCCAGCGGGACGCACCGGGACCGTGGCGTACACGGTGCTGACGGGACTCGCAACACCGCTGCGTCCCAGGATGCTGGCGGGACTCGGGATGCTAACGGGACGCACAGTGCTGACGTGACTCACGGGGCCGCCGCGTCCGACGAGGTCAGCCAGGCTGACCGGGCTGCTTCCTCCGAGCAGGCTGACGGGGCCGACCGGGCCAGGGCCGCCATCGACGACGTAGCGGGCCTGATCGACAAGGCCGACCTGATTATCGACGGCATGCTCGGCATCGGCGGCCGCGGCGGGCTCAGGGAACCTGCTGCGGCGCTGGCCGCGCGGGCAGCGGCGGCGAAGGCGCTCGTCGTGGCCGTGGACCTGCCGAGCGGGATTGACGCTGACACCGGCGAGGTGCCGGGTGCCGCCGTCCGGGCTGATGCGACGGTGACGTTCGGCACCTGGAAGCCCGGCTTGCTGATCGACCCCGGCGCCACGCACGCGGGCGCCGCCGAGCTGATCGACATCGGGCTAGGGCCCTACCTTGGCCCGGCCAGCGTCGCGGCATTGCAGGCCGCTGATGTCGCCACGCTGCTTCCCCGGCCGACTGCGGAGACGGACAAGTACCGGCGGGGCGTGCTCGGAATCCTGGCCGGCAGCAGGCGGTTCACCGGCGCTGCCAACCTGGCCGTCGGCGGCGCTGTGCGCGGCGGCGCCGGGATGGTCCGGCTGGTCACGGCCCAGCAGGCGGCGGTCGTGGTGCGGCAGCACTGGCCGGAGGCAGTGCTCACCGTGTTCGACGGTGAGCTGTCCGCGGAGCGGGCAGTCCAGGAGGCAGGGCCGGTCCAGGCATGGGTGGCAGGCCCTGGATTCGGTACGCAGCCTTCGGCCGCACTGCAGCTCGCCCAGGTACTGTCCGGCGGCCTCCCTGTCCTCGTCGACGCGGACGGGATCACCCTGCTCGCAGAGCACCGTGAGCTGCTGCCGCGTTCCGCGCCGACATTGATCACGCCGCATGCCGGTGAGCTGGCCAGGCTGCTGCGCTGCGACCGGGCTGCGATCGAGGCAAGCCGCCTTGACTACGCCAGGAAGGCAGCCGCCGAGCTGGGCGTGACCGTCCTGCTCAAGGGATCGACCACGGTAATCGCGACCACGTCAGCGAGCCCGCCGGTGCTGGTCAACGCCACGGGCACCAGCTGGCTCGCCACCGCCGGATCCGGCGACGTGCTCTCCGGCCTGGCCGGGGCGCTTCTCGCGCAGGGCCTGGCGCCGCCGGAAGCTGCGGCCGTCGGCGCTTACCTGCACGGCATGGCGGCCAGGCTGGCGGCCACTGGCGCCGTGCAGGGCGCCGTCGGAGCGGCCCGCCGCCCGGTGTCCGAAGGGGCCCCGATCGGTGCCGCCGACCTGATAGCGGCGCTGCCCGCGGCCATCCGCCTGGCCATGGCGGGCGCAAGCTAGCCAGTCGCGGCGGCGGGTCAGCCAATCCCGCCGAGCCGGCCGGGCGAGCCGATGCAGCCGGTTCGCGCCGATCCCTTCCGCATGCGCGGCGTCGGCCGTCCCGCGCCGGGCGCGGGCATTGCGTCATCCGGCCCGGGGCGGCGCCCCTCCCGTGGCCGCACCAGAGCCTGCCCGGGCTACTCCTCGGCTCGCCCGCCGAGATGCCTGGCCAGGAACGACTCGGCCGCAGCGTAGAAGCGCAGCCGGTTCTCCGGCTTGGCGAAGCCGTGCCCCTCGTCGGGGAACAGCAGGTACTCGTGATCGATCCCGGCCGCCTTGAGCGCCGCGACGATCTGCTCAGACTCGGCCTGCTTCACCCGGGGGTCGTTGGCTCCCTGGGCGATGAGCAGCGGGATGCTGATGTTGTCCGCGCGCGACAGCGGTGACCGGGACCAGAGGAACTCGGCGTCCTTCGCCGGGTCACCCACCCGGCGATGGAACTGGGAGATCATCGGAGCCCAGTACGGCGGGATCGTCTCGATGAGGGTCTTCAGGTTAGACGGGCCCACGATATCGACGGCGCAGCGGAACAGCTCCGGCGTGAACGCCGCCCCGACCAGGGCTGCGTAGCCGCCGTACGAGCCGCCGTAGATCGCCACCCGGGCCGGATCGGCCCAGCCATGACCCGTGACGTGCGCTACCGCGTCCACGAGGTCGTCGTGCATCCGGCCGCCCCACTCCCGGTCGCCGGCGTTGACGAACGCCTTGCCGTACCCGGTTGAGCCGCGGTAGTTCACCTGGATGCACAGGTAGCCGCGGTTGGCCAGCCACTGAGCCTCGGGATTGAAGCCCCAGGCGTCGCGTGCCCAGGGCCCGCCGTGCACGTCAAGCACCGTCGGCAGCCCGGCCCGGCCGGCGCCGGGCGGGAAGGTGGCGTACCCGTGGATGGTGAGGCCGTCCCTGGCGGTGAACGAGAACGGCTCCATCGGGGCCAGCTCGTAACGGGACAGCTCGGGACGGGTCTCGAAGAGGAACCGCCCGGTGCGGGTCTCCCGGTGGTAGCTGAAGAACGGGACGGCGCCGGTGTCGTTGGTGAACCCGACCAGCCAGGTCGCATCGGCGTCGTCGGCGTCGTCGAACGACGGATCGCCCGGGTGCAGGCCCCGGATCGCCGCCAGGTCGGCCGCCACGTCCGGGTCGAGCACGCGGTACTCGGACCGGTCCTTGAGGAAGGTGACGATCTGCGGCTCACGGGTATCCGGATGCAGCCTGATGCCGGTGACGTCCGCCTCCGGGTCCTCGGCCAGCACACTGGCGGCGCCCGTAGCCAGGTCCATCCGGACGAGCCTGCCGGTGTCCGCGCCCACCGAGCTCACCGCGAGCAGCGACGCGCCGTCCTCGCTGAACGCTACCGGCTCGCTGGTCAGCGCGTCCTCAGCGTCGATGGAGAGCGCTGTGCGCCAGTCCTCGCCGGCGCTGCCGCGGACCATGAGGACAAGGCCGCCGTCCGGCTGCGGGGCGATCGCGGCGCGCACCACCAGCTGGCTGTCCGCGATCCAGCCGACGAAACCGGGGTTCTCGACCTCCTTCGTCAGCTCGCCGGTGGTGAGGTCGAGCCGGTAGACGTCATGCAGCTGCGGGTTGTCCCGGTTCAGCGCGATCAGGATCTCGGTCGGGAACTTCTTCTCCGCGGCGATGAGCTGCGTCTGGACATTGTCGAAGGGGGTGAGGTCACGCCGCTGCATGGTCGCCAGGTCGACATCGTGCAGGCGCCAGTTCTCGTCACCGCCGGTGTCCTGCAGGTAGAGCACATGCCGGCCGTCGTGCGCCCAGGCGAACATGCGGATGCCGCGATCGGAGTCGTCGGTCACGACGCGCGCCGCGGACCAGTCGATGCCCTCGCTCTCTCCCGAGTTCGCGGGCGCGACCCAGACGTTCAGCACGCCGTCGCTTGGTGCGATCCAGGCCAGCTGGGTCCCGTCGGGGGATATCCGGGGGCTGACCCGCTCGGGATTGCCGAAGAGTACCTGCCGGGGAATGAGTTCGACCATGACCAGTGCCTATCACGTCCGCGCCGATCGTGGCGATCCGGCCCGCGGTAGCGGGCCGCCGGCCTGCGCCCCGGGCTGCCGGCGCACGGCGCTGCTGGCACACTGGGACGTCATGGACGGTCACCCGGAGGCGCTCATCGACCTGGGCACGATCAAGGCGAATGTCTCGGCCCTTCGCCGGCATGTCGGCGGCCCGCAGCTGATGGCCGTCGTCAAGGCTGACGGGTACGGCCACGGGATGATTCCCGCGGCCACGGCCGCGGTCGCTGGCGGCGCGGACTGGCTCGGCGTCGTGCAGATCGGCGACGCGCTGGCGCTCCGCCAGGCTGGCCTCACCATTCCCGTGCTGTGCCTGCTTGCCGCGCCGGATGCGGCGCATGAGGAGGCCATCAGGAGCGGCATTGACCTGTCCGCGGGATCGGTCGCCCTGGTCAGCCAGATCGCGGCCGCCGCGCAGCGGGCCGGCCGGCCGGCCCGCCTGCACCTGAAGGCCGATACGGGCATGTCCAGAGGCGGTGCCACCGCCGCGGACTGGCCGGCCCTGGTAGCGGCCGCGCTGGCCGCGCAGGCCGCCGGGCATGTCCAGGTCACCGGGATCTGGTCGCATCTGGCCTGTGCGGACATTCCCGGCCATCCTGCGACCGGGCTGCAGCTTGCGGCGTTCCGCGGCGCGGTAGAGCTCGCCGAGCGGGCTGGCGCCAGGCCCGAGGTACGCCACCTCGCCAACACCCCGGCGACGCTGACGCTGCCGGAGACGTGGTTCGACCTGGTCCGGCCGGGCGGTGCCGTGGTCGGTCTCTCCACCCTGCCCGGGGAGCTGCCGGGCTGGCTGCGCCCGGCGATGACCCTGCGGGCCCGGCTGATCCTGGTCAAGCAGGTGCCGCCGGGCGTCGGCGTTTCCTATGGGCACCGCCACGTCACCGTCGGCCGGAGCACGCTCGGCCTGGTCCCGCTCGGGTACGCCGAGGGCGTGCCAAGGAACGCGGCCGGCGTGGCCGAGGTGCAGGTCCGCGGCCGGCGGTGGGCGATCGCCGGCACTGTCTGCATGAACCAGTTCGTGCTGGATTTCGGCGACGCTGATGTCTCGGCTGGTGACGAGGTGGTGCTGTTCGGTCCTGGAGACTCGGGCGAGCCCACGGCCCAGCAGTGGGCGGATGCGCTTGGCACGCTCTCCTATGAGATCGTGACGAGGTTCGCCGGCCGGGTGCCCAAAAGCTACTCTGAGGTAACTAATGCGCAGGAGCTGGCGGCGTCTCGGGGCGTGGGCCCGTAACGGGAGGTCAGATGGCCAGGTGGCGGCGGATCACCGGAGCGGCCGGCCTGGTCGTCGGCGCGGTCGCGGCAGGGACGGGCGCCATCATCGCGGCCGAGAAGATAGCGGTCGGCCGCCAGCGGCTGCGGCCCGATCCTGAGGCCGCGGAGCCGCTTGGCCAGTTGCGCGGCCGCGCGCTCGCCGTGCTCGCCGACGACGGCGTACCTCTGCATGTCGAGATCAACGGGCCAGATGATGCGCCAGTCACGGTCGTTTTCTGCCACGGCTACACACTGAACCAGGACTGCTGGCACTACCAGCGCAGGGACCTGCGCGGCGTCGGCCGGCTGGTGTTCTGGGACCAGCGCGGGCACGGCAGGTCGGGCAGGTCAAGCCCGGATCATGTCAGCATCGACCAGCTCGGCACCGACCTGTACGCGGTGCTCGGCGCGGTTGCCCCCGGCGGCGGCCCGGTCGTGCTCGTCGGCCACTCCATGGGCGGCATGACGATCATGGCGCTCGCTGACCAGTACCCCGGCCTGTTCGGGACGAAGGTCATCGGGGTGGTCCTGATCTCGACCGCGGCGAGCGGCATCGATCCCACCAGATGGCTGCCCGGGCCGCTTCAGCTGGTGGCACGGCCGGTGGCAGCGCCAGTGCTGCGGGGGGTGGCCAGCGGACGGCGGGCGGCGCTCGTCGAGCGGAGCCGGCAGGCGGCCGGCGATCTGGCGTTCCTTGCCACCAAGTACATCGGTTTCGGCGATGGGCGAGTCAGCCCTGCACTGGTGGACTTTCTCGAGCTCATGATCCGTGCCACCCCCGTCAATGTTGTCGCCGAGTTCTTCCTGGCCCTGCGCGGGCACGACAAGGAGGCCACGGCGGGCGTGCTGGGCCTCGTGCCCGTGGTGGTGCTGACGGGGGAGCGGGACCGCCTTGTCCCTGCTCCGCTGACCGAGCGCCTGGCCGCGCAGATCCCCGGCGCGCGGTTCATCCGGCTGGCAGGAGCAGGGCATGTGGTCATCCTTGAGCGGCACGGGGAAGTCAACGAGGCGATCGCGAGCCTGGTCACCGAGGCGGCGGCGGGCGGCGCGGCGGACGGGCGGTCACGCCGCCGGGGCGCTAGGCGTTGACGCCGGCCGGCCTGCCGGAGCCGCGCATACTGGCGGAGATCGGCGTCCCGACCGCCGCCCGGATGCGCTGCCTGGGCAGGCAGCTGGCCCCGCTGCTGCGCGCCGGGGACCTGATCGTGCTCAACGGCCAGCTCGGCGCCGGGAAGACCACCCTGGTCCAGGGCATCGGCGACGGGCTTGGCGTCCGCGGGCCGGTGACCTCGCCCACCTTCGTGATCGCCCGCATCCATCCTGCGCTGCACGGCGGCCCGGCGCTTGTGCATGTCGACGCTTACCGGCTGAGCAGCCCGGCCGAGGTCGATGACCTGGACCTGGATGCCGACCTGGAACGCTCGGTCACCGTGGTCGAGTGGGGCGGCGGGCTAGTCGAAGGCCTCGCATCGAGCTGGCTGGATGTCACGATCGCCGCGGCAGGTTCCGGCGCGGACCCGGCCCAGGATACCGGCGGCGAGGCAGCCGAGGCCGACCAGCCAAGGACAGTGCTGCTCACCGGCCGGGGCGAACGCTGGGCTGCGGTCGCCCGATCCCTGCAGCTGGCCCTGTCCGGCGCAACGGGCTAGCTGCAGTCCAGCCCGCGCTGCACAGCCAGGCCAAGAATGTCCGCCGCAGTTCCGATCTGTCCGGCCCTCGCACCGTTGGCACCACTAAACTGCGGGCGTCGCCTGTCAGCTTGCCGTGTTCTCACACGGTCCAATGTTCTTCTCGGAGGCGCGCCGTGGCTCAGCAGGGGCCCCCGCCCCGCCGCCCCGCCCGGCTGCCCGCGTCCGGCCTGCCAGTGCAGCCGGCGCCGCGGCGCCATGCGGCCGACGATGGCGGCCCGAACCCGTACGTCAGCTCGAACCCGTACGTCGGCTCGAACCCTTACCCGGGCCAGGACCCTGACCTGGACGATGACCAGGACCTGCCGCCATGGGCCGGCCTGAGCATCTCGCCGCGCCGGCCCCCGCGCCAGGGCCGTGAGTCCCGCCCTCCGCGCCAGGGCCATGGCTCGGGGCCGCGGTGGCAGGAGCACCAGCCGCCGGATGCCGATGAAGCCGGCCACCCCGGCGCGGCAGGTCCGGGCACCGGGTCGCGCCCCAGGCGGGCGGTCGCCGCGCGGGCGAGGAAGGCCCGCCGCAAGATCTACACGTGGGGTGGCGTCGCGATCGCCGCGGCGTTCATCGCCGCCGGCGCCTGGCAGCTCTTCGGGCCGAAGGCAGCCGTCCCCCGGCACAGCAACTTCGTCACCACCTATCAGCCCGGGGACTTCCGGTCGGTGCCGAACGCCTGCCGGGTGATACCTGCCGCCACGCTGAATCAGTACCTGCCGGATCACTACCTGTCGGCCTCGCGAGCCAGGGTGGCCTCGCTGGGCGGCAGCCGCAGCGAGAGCCAGTGCACCTGGACGCTGGACGCCAAGCCGCTGTACCGGGTGCTCGAGGTAACTGCCCAGGCGTACGCACCCAGCCTGCTGGCCACCGGCAACGGCAGCGCCACCTTCAGCGCCATGGACAGCTACGGCGCCGCGAGACGGAGCCTCGCCAACCCGCCGAAGAAGACGCACCTGCCGAGGGCGACCGTGACCGGGCTGGCGGGGCTTGGTGACAGCGCGTTCAGCGCGCTGCAGGTCATCAGCGCGGGCGCGGACAGGACGGACCTGGTGACGGTGGTGGTGCGGAAAACCAACGCGCTGGTCACAGTCGTGTTCCAGGGTCTCGATCACTCCTCGCGCGGCGGCTACGGCCCGGTTTCGATCACGCAGCTCAGGGCGGGCGCGGTCGCCGCCGCGCGCGAGGTACTCGCCGGGCTGCACTGAGCGAGATACTCGGCGGGCCGCGCCGCGCGGGGTACTCGCCGGCCTGCGCGGGGTACTCGCCGGGCCGCACTGAGCAGTGCGCGCGGTGCCTGGCGTGGCCTGGCCGCCGCGTGACCTACGCTGGTCAACCGTGCTGCTACTGGCCTTCGATACCGCGACCCCGGCGGTGACAGTCGCGTTGCACGATGGCGCGCGCGTGCTCGCCGAGGAGTCCGCGGTGGACGCCCGCCGGCACGGTGAGCTGCTGGCCGCCTCGATCCGGAGCGTGCTGGCCACGGCCGGCGCCGCCGCGGCTGACCTCACCGGGATCGCGGTCGGGGTTGGCCCGGGGCCGTACACCGGCCTGCAGGCGGGGCTGGTGACCGCGCGAGTGCTCGGCAGCGCGCTCGGAATCCCGGTGCACGGCGCCTGCACATTGGACATCATCGCCCGCGCAGTGCCCGCCCGCGCAGTGCCCCGCGGCGCAGTGCCCGGCGGCGCGGTGCCCGGCCGTGCGGT
>DATGVY010000443.1:0-3939 GCA_035299845.1 Streptosporangiaceae bacterium | reverse complement strand
CCAGATAAACGTACCGTCAACAGTAGGGTATCCCTGGAAGTCCGAACTGCGTTCGGGAGGTGGCCGTGTACGACTATGTCATCGTTGGCGCCGGCAGCGCCGGCTGCGTCCTCGCGGCGCGCCTTACCGAGAACCCGTCCACGCAGGTGCTGCTGCTGGAGGCCGGGCCGCCGGATGATGCCGATGAGATACATATTCCCGCCGCGCTGAACCTGCTCTTCAAGAGCACCTATGACTGGGACTACCAGACCGTGCCGCAAGAGCGCGCGGCCGGCCGCGCCATCTACTGGCCGCGCGGCCGGACCCTGGGCGGGTCATCGTCGATCAACGCGATGATCTACATCCGGGGCAGCAGGTACGACTACGACACCTGGCGGGACGAGTACGGCTGCGAGGGATGGGGCTACACCGACCTGCTCCCCTATTTCCTCCGGTCTGAGGGCAACTCGCGCGGTGCGTCGGCCTACCACGGCGCCGATGGGCCGTTGTCGGTCCAGGACCCGAAGTACAAGTCGGCCGTGACGGCGGCGTTCGTGGACGCGGCCAGGCAGCGGGGCATGGAGGCCAACGACGACTTCAACGGCCGACGGCAAGATGGCGCCGGGTTCTACCAGGTCACCCAGCGCAACGGGCGCCGCTGGTCGGCCGCGGACGCCTTCCTGCACCCGGCCGCCGGGCGGCCCAACCTGACGGTGCAGACCGATGCCCTGGTAACCGGCGTCGCGGTCGAGGGCGGGCGTGCGGTCGGCGTGCGGTACCTGCTGCGCGGCGTCGAGGAGATGGCCAGGGCGGAGAGCGAGGTCATCCTCGCCGCGGGCGCGATCGGCAGCCCGCACTTGCTCATGCTCTCCGGCATCGGGCCTGCCGATCACCTGGCTGAGCATGGCATCGGCCTGATCGCCGACAGTCCCGGCGTCGGTGCCAACCTGTCTGATCACCCCATCGTCACGGCGATGTGGCACACCCCGAAGTCGACCGGGCTATGGGAGAAGGCCGGCCCCAAGAACCTCGCCCGCTGGCGCATGATGCACTCAGGCCCGCTGACGACCAACGTGGCGGAGGCCGGCGGATTCAGCCGCACTGGCCCGTCGCTCCCGGCGCCCGACCTGCAGTGGCACGCGCTCCCCACGCCGTACCAGGACTTCGGCCTCCGGGATCCGTCAATCCGCGCCATGTCCCTGCTCATTACCCTGGTAGCCGTCGGCAGCCGCGGCCGGATCCGGCTCCGCAGCGCCGACCCCAGGCACAAGCCCGAGATCGATCCCGCCTACCTTTCCGATGGCACCGACATCGAGCCGCTAGTCCGGGGGATCCAGCTGGCGCGGGAGTTCGCCGCGGCCAAGCCGCTGGCCCGGATCTGCCGCTCCGAGCTGGCGCCAGGAGCGGATGTGTCCACCGAGTCTGAGCTGAGGGAGTTCGTCCGGCGCGATATCACCACGATCTACCACCCGGTCGGCACCTGCGCGATGGGCGGTGACTCCCGGCTGGCCGCCAGCAAACTGACCAGCGTCGTGGATACCGAGCTCCGCGTCCGGGGGGTCGACGCGCTGCGGGTGGTGGATGCCTCCGTGATGCCGGTCGTCCCCAGGGGCAATACCAACGCGCCGACGATCGCGATCGCGGAGCGCGCGGCCGACCTGATCAGCGGCCGGGCCCCGCTCGCGGCGACTGAGCCCGCCGAACTGGCTCTCCCGGCGGCCGCAATCTAAGCCGAAGTTCCCCTCCGGATGAACTGATATCCGTGTTCACCAGGGGAAGCATGGTGCACTATGACTACACGCAGACATGTAGATTCGCCGCCTGAAGCTCTATGACCTGGGCAAATATGACGGGCCCCATAGGCCTGGGGGAACCTCGGTCTAACGAATGCGCGCTGAACCCGCCCCGGTGCCGTCTTCCTTGATCACGGAAATAAAGCGGGCCAGGAACCCGCCTGAGTTTCCGTGATCAAGGTCTGCGCGACGACTTAGCCGGGAGAGCGACGACTCAGGCGGGGAGACCGGGCGGCGCCGGGGTCGCGGGCGCTGCTATTTCTTGTAGCGCTTGCCGTGCAGGAGGGTCACCAGGCTGAGGATCTTCTTCATGTCCTCGTCGGTCCGGGTGAACGACGTCAGGTTGACCATGGGCTTCATCCGCTGCCTAGTGATGGCCTTCGGCCGGGAGAACTCCCGCAGCCCGTCCGCGCCGTGAATCCGGCCGAAGCCGGAGTCGCCAGAGCCGCCGAACGGCAGCGCTGGCACGCTGGCGTACGCGATGACCGAGTTGATCGCCGTCATGCCGCTGCGCAGCGTCCTGGCCGCCGTCATCGCTCGCTTCTTGTTCCCGGAAAACACGGTCGCGCCCAGGCCGTACCGGCCGCCGTTCGCCAGCCGGACGCCCTCGGCCAGATCCGCCACCTTCGTGACCGTGACCGTCGGCCCGAATGTCTCGTCGGTCACCGCGCGGCTCTCCTCCGGCACGTCGGCGAGGATGACCGGGCCGACGAACGGCTTCCGGATACTCGCCATGCCGCCGACGATTGGCCGGCCGCCGCGGGCGAGGGCATCCGCGATGTGCCTCTCGATGATCTCGAACTGGCCCGGCATGGTCATCGGCCCGTAGTCAGCCTCGCGGTCCTCGCCGGGACGGACCGCGGCCACCCGTTCGGTCAGCTTCTCAAGGAACGTGTGGTAGACATCCTCGGCCACGTACACGCGTTCGACCCCGACGCAGGTCTGGCCGGCGTTGGACATGGCTCCCCACGCCGCCGCGTCGGCCGCGGCATCGAGGTCCGCGTCGTCTCCGACGACGAAGGCGTCCTTGCCGCCGCACTCGGCGACCATCGGGGTAAGGTTCTGCGCGCAGGCCGCCATGACCTTCTTCGCCGTGCTGGCAGAGCCGGTGAACGCGATCTTGCTGACGTTGCTCCTGGCCAGGATGTCGCCGGTCGCCCCGGCCCCGGTGACCAGCTGCAGCACCGGCTGCTCAGGGACTACCTCGGCGAACGAGCTGACCAGCCAGCCGCCGACCGCCGGGGTGAGCTCGCTGGGCTTGAACACGACAGCGTTTCCCGCCGCCAGCGCATAGGCGATGGACCCCATCGGGGTAAACACCGGGTAATTCCACGGCCCGATGACCCCGACCACGCCCAGTGGCTGGTACTCCAGCGTGGCCGCCTGGTTAATGGCGACAAGGCCGCTGCGGACACGCCGCGGGCGCAGCACCTTGTGCGCATTCTTGGCGGCCCAGTCGATGTGCACGATTGCCAGCAGGATTTCCAGCTGGGCGTCGGCCAGCGGCTTGCCCGTCTCGGTGTGCACGAGCTCGGCCAGCCGGGCTATGTACCTGGTGATATGCGACTTCCAGGCCAGCAGCCGGATCCGCCGGTCCTTGGCTGGCAAGCCGGCCCACCAGGCCGCCGCCTCGTGGGCGCGGTCAACCGCCGCCTGTATCTCGTGCTCGCCGCTGACCGGGAAGGTGGCGATGACTTCGGACGTGGCGGGATTGAGCGTGTCGAATGTCTGCACGGACTTCGCCGGGCCGTGCGTCCAGGTCGTCGTTGCCATCGTCCTCACCACCATAATGTTCAGCAATTCGGCCGTCGTGTGCCAAGTAAATCACCGGGAACGGCGCGGAAGATACCGTTGGGTAGCTATAGGCTCAGCGGCGTTACGGGAACGGGGAGTGGCCTGATGGCAGGCACCGGGCGGAACGTGGCCGCCGGCGCATGCCCGGGGGAGGGCGGGCCCGCCAGCGCGGCCAGCGGGCCGGGTGCGCCTGGCGGCGCCGGCGCCGACCACCGCTGGCTGGCCGAGGCCATTGAGCTGTCCGGGCGCTGCCCCCCGTCCGCGTCCGCCTTCTCGGTCGGCGCGATCCTGGTGGCCGCGGACGGCAGCGTCATCGCGACCGGCTTCTCTCGCGAGCGGGATCGCCGCGACCACGCCGAAGAGGTGGCGCTCG
>DATGVY010000442.1:0-8960 GCA_035299845.1 Streptosporangiaceae bacterium | reverse complement strand
TGACGAGCCATCTATCGGCGGCTTCTCGAAGGTGCCACGGCCGAAGCTGAGAATTCCGAAGTTGGGGTAGATGGAAGCGCCGTCGACACTTACCGGATCTTCCCGCCGCCGCATGACATTGCCAAGAGCAGGGCAGCAGCTGAGCCGTACACCATCACTCCCCTAGCGACCCTTTGTCGGTAGGGGTTAGACAGTTGAGCCGAGTTTGTCATGCTGCCGCAGGCAGCCTGGCGGCGGCGAGGCGTTCGTCGATGTGGTGTTCGATTGCGTTGAGGGCGGCCCGCAGTTGCGGTGGTGACTGAGGCTGCCCGGCAGCGAACAGCGGGGTGAGGACCCGGTCGTGGACCTTGGTGTAGAAGATCGCGAACATGAGCCCGTCGGAGGTCAGGTCGTAGGTGTTGGCGTGGAGACGGCGGGTGATCAGGCCGTTGCGGCGCAGCCGGGCCAGGTCGTAGCAGGCCTGGGTCATCCCGTAGGGGGCGCCGAGCAGTCCGGTCATCAGGGCGCGCAGGCTCCTGTTGGTGATGCCGGTGACGGCGCACAAGGTGACGCATAGGGCGCCGGCCAGGGCCTGGACCCGAGAGTCGCCAAATCGCATGGCTGTAGCTCTCCGCCCGTCGGCGGTGACCGACGGGTGCGCGATCCGCTCAAAGACTGGATTCGCAAGGACGCAGGCCTGGCCGGCACGTTCAGTCTGCAGCAGCCGGGCGTTGATCGCACGCGCTCGGGCCTGCAGTTCGCCGAGGTTATGCAGGCGCCGCTGGCAGCCCAGATCGCCCGGCGCGTTGACGACGGTCTCGACGCGGAGGGCGCGGCCGTCTTTCAGGTACTGCTTGATGCGGGAGTGCTTGTAGTAGGCATTGACGGTGACCTCAGTGCCGCGGGTGATCACCTTGGTCTTGAACTCGCCCGCGGTGTCGCTGCGGATCTGCCGGTCGAAGATGATCTCCAGGGTGTCGGGGCGGCCGAGGTCGAGGTTGTCGGTGACCAGGGCGTCGAAGAAGGCGCGGGCGTAACGGGGCGCGCTGAACACGATGGTGCGGGAGACCTCGACCTGGGCCATCGAGCACTCCCACCAGTACCCGGCCTGCCGGTCAGCGGGACCCAGCGGCAGCGGGAGCCGGTGCAGCCACCGCTGGAAGAACACCTCGATGGTGCCGGGCTGCAGCGCATCGCAGATCCCCTGCAGTAATGCGGGATCATCGCAGGCGGCGAACCCGTTGGACAGCTCGGTGAACCCCAGGCCCAGCTTCCGGGCTTGCTGCTTGGCCCATTCATGGCCGTTGACCCAGATCTTCATCGGCCAGGGGCAGTACGTGCAGACCTTGATGAACGCCGGGCCGAAGGTCGCGTCCCACAGGTAGAAGTAGTACACCGTGACCCGCCGGTCCTTTTTGTCAAAGGAGAACTGCGGGCACCTGGACGGGTCGGTGTCACGTTTGCGGGCGATGAACACCCGCTGCGGCTCCTGCGCGACCCCGATCGCCGCGACCTGCGACCGCCCGGTCCGGGCCGCGGTGTCCAGGTACGGCTGCATGACCTCGATGTTGCGGTCGGCAGCTTTCAGCGGCACCAGGGGGATGTGGTTGGCGTCGGCGAAGGAGGCGACCCGGCGGCGGAACGCGTCCCCGATCTGCTGCAGGCACGCCGCGGACGGGATCGGGTACCCGCGGTGCTTCAGGAACTGCACCAGCTGCCCGCTGACCTGCAGCCGGCCGAGATAACCGTGCAGGTAGAGGCGGTCCAGACATTGAAGGTCCAGCTTCACGTGCCCATCCAGCACGTCATTCACTGTGACAGGAACCAGCCGCCTGAACCGGGACGCCATGGCAACCTCCAGGAAGTGGCCTACAAACGGAGAATGCGCTCACCTGCACGAACGCGCCAGCAGGACCCGTAACCTCGGCGGTATCAGGCGGAGCCTGCCTGGCTTGCTGATGAGGAACCTGATGTCGTCGACGTCCTGCTTGCGCGGCAAGCGTCTTCATGGCGAGCAGGTGTTCGGGCGAGGCTGCCAGCACTCGGGCCGGGATGATCGAATACGCGTGGCGCTGCGCCGTCGCCGCCTGGCGCGACGTAGACGCTGGCCTGCTCATTGAGCCACCACCGCGGCAAGCCAAGCTGGGCAGCGACTTCCTGCGCCGCCTCGAGCACCATTCCATGTGGCTGGAAAACCGCATCGATGTCCCGCGTCGCCCTCCTAGCGTCGTAGGCAAGAGCCATCGCGGCACCGCCGATCACGTAGATGTCGGCGACGACGCCGCGCCGGGCTAGCCGGTCACCGAGCAGGGTGAGCGCCTCCGCGATCCGCTCACGGTCCAGCAGCGGCGGTTCCCGCTGGCTCACGCGACCTCCAGATCGTGCGCCGCGATGAACACGCCCCGCCGCCGGAACGCAGCGGGCGCATGGACCAGAGCGTCCACGCGAGCTGCCCGGGTGTCATAGGGGAACCAGAACTGGCGTAGACGTCGGCTCTCCGCCCATGGCGGGGCTCCGCGGCCGTCCCTGGCTGCCAGGTGCTCTGCCAGCGCAGCGAGCAGCACGTCCCAATGCTCGCTGCCGACCGGCGGGGGCTCGTCAGCCAGCAGCTCCCAGCGATCTGCGGCCAGCTCGTGCCGGTATTCCTCAAGGAACTCCACGACAAGACGCCAGCGCTCACCTTCGGCTGCATCAGCCAGCCAGCCGGCCAGGTCGGTGAGCGTGGCGGGGCGGTACGCCTGCACACCTTGCGGGGCGCTCATGCCTGTCACCGTATTCCATCGCTGGTGGTCGGGGTGCCGTCCCAGAAGAGGTGAAGTTACGGGCCTTCGGGTGATGTCTGGACGAGGATGAACTCGATCATGATGCCGTCGCACAGGAACGCGCGCTTGTGCGGGAACCGCGGTCCGGCCACCGCGCCATGCCCGGCACGGGGCCGCTACCTTGCGGCATTTCAGTACGCCTTCACCGTCCCCGGCGTCATTGCGCCGGCCGCGGTCGCGCTGTTCTCCGTGGCCGTGTGGCTGCCTTGGCTGGTGGTCGGAACTTGCGCTGGTCTCGCCGTCGCGGCCCTGCGCTGGCTGGCTGGCCACCTGCCTGCCGACGCTCGGCGTCTGGAATCGGTCCACGTCGGTTGAGATGTGGCGCAGGGACGCGATAGGGGGCGGGTCAGGTGCGGTGCTCCAGGGCCCGCCGGGTGAGCACGCGGGCCAGGTGCCGCCGGAACTCGCCGTCGGCGTGCATGTCCTCGCCTGGCTCGGTGCCGTCGGCCGCGAGTCCGGCGGCGTCCGCGATGCTGGCGCCCTCGGCCAGCGCCTGCTCGGCGGCGCTGGCGCGCAGCGGCGCCGGGCCCATGTTGGCCAGCGCGATCCGGCCGCCGACGGCTGCCACCCCTACGATCGCCCAGTCGTTGGCCCGCCGGACGAACTTCTGGTACCCCCATGCCGCGTCCGGCCTGCGCGGCACCCGCACGGCGGTGAGCAGCTCATCCGGCGCCAGGCTGGTCTCGAAGAAGCCGGCGAAGAAATCGTCCGCGGCGATCCGCCTCGTCCCCGCGGGCCCCTGCGCCTCCACCGAGCCGCCCAGGGCGAGCAGCGCCATCGGCAGGTCGGCCGCCGGGTCGGCGTGCGCGAGCGAGCCGCCGATGGTGCCGCGGTGCCGGATCTGCGGGTCGCCGACCTGGGCGGCGGCGTGGGCGAGCAGCGGCGCGTCCGCCCGGACGAGTTCCGAGGCGGCAAGGTCGGCGTGCCGCGTCATCGCGCCGATCACCAGCTCGTCTCCGTCGGCGCTGACCCTGGCCAGCTCGGTCAGCCGGCCGAGGTCGATCAGCGCTGACGGCGTGGCCAGCCGCAGCTTCATCATCGGCAGCAGCGAGTGGCCGCCGGCCAGCAGCTTCGCCTCGTCGCCGAGGCTGGCCATCAGGTCAAGCGCATGCGCGGGCGACTCGGCCGCCACGTACTCGAACGGCGCCGGGATCACGGGCTCACCTGCTCGCGCGCCGCTGCCAGCACCGCGCGGACGATGTTGTGGTAGCCGGTGCACCGGCACAGGTTGCCCTCAAGCCCTTCCCGCACCTGCGCCTCGGTCGGCTGCGGATTCTCGGCCAGCAGCCCCACGGCCGCCATCACCATCCCCGGCGTGCAGAAACCGCACTGCAGGCCGTGCTCCTGGCGGAACGCCCGCTGCACGGGATGCAGCTCGCCGTCCGGTGCGGCGAGCCCCTCGGCGGTGGTCACGTCACCGCCGGCCGCCTGGACCGTCAGTACCGTGCAGGATTTCACCGAAGATCCGTTCAGCAGAACCGTGCATGCGCCGCACGAGGTGGTGTCGCAGCCGACGTTGGCGGCGCGCAGGCCGCAGGTCTCGCGGAGGTAATGCACGAGCAGCAGCCGCGGCTCGACATCGTCGGACCGCCGCTCGCCGTTCACCGTGAGCTCTACCCGCATCATGCACCTTCCGATTCCGACCGCGCCGCCAGCAATGCACGCCAGACCCGCTGCGGCGACGCGGGCATGTCAATGTGCCGGACGCCGAGGTGGGCGACGGCGTCGACGACCGCGTTCTGCACGGCCGGCGTCGCGCCGATCGTGCCGGCCTCGCCGATGCCCTTGGCGCCGAGCGGGTTGTACGTGGTGGGCGTCGCCATGTCGGCAAGCTCGAAGCTGGGCACCTCGGTGGCCGACAGGAACGGGTAGTCCGCCAGGCTGGCCGTCAGCGGGTTGCCGTCGGCGTCGTACACGAACTCCTCAAGGAATGCCTGGGCCGCGCCCTGGGCGATGCCGCCGTGCCGCTGCCCCTCGGCCAGCAGCGGGTTGAGCACCACCCCGGCGTCGTCGACCGTCACCATCCGGCGCAGCACGACCTTGCCGGTCTCGGTGTCCACCTCGACGACCGCCACGTGCGTGCCGAACGGGAAGGTGGCGCCCGGCGCCGAGAACACGGTCCGCACCAGCAGCCTGTCGGCTTCGGCGAGTTGCGCCAGCGGCACCATCGCGTCCGGGTCGCCGGCTACCGCGAATGCGCTGCGGTCGACATTGAAGACCAGGTCCGCCGCGCTGGCCTCCAGCGCATCGGCCGCCCGTGCCCGCGCGAGCTCGATCAGCTCCGCCGAGGCCTGCTGCACCGCCGCCCCGCCCTGCTGCAGGCTGCGCGAGCCGCCGGTCCCGCCGCCCTCCGGGATCAGGTCCGTGTCGCCCCACTTCAGCGTGATCCTGTCCACCGGGATGCCGAGCTTGTCGCTGGCCAGCATCGCCCACGCGGTGGCGTGACCCTGGCCATGCGGCGACGTGCCGGTCAGGATCGTCGCGCTGCCATCGGGATGGACCTCGACGGTGGCGTTCTCCTCGGGCGGTGACTCCTCGCCGTCCCCCATGCCGGTGATCTCGACGTAGCAGGACAGGCCGATGCCGAGCTGGACGGCCGCACCGCGCTCCCGCCGCTCCGCCTGCTCCTTGCGCAGGCCGTCATAGTCGGCCGCGGCCAGCGCCTTGTCCAGCGCGGCGGCGTAGTCGCCGGTGTCATAGAGCGCGCCGAACGCGGTCCGGTGCGGCTCGGTGAACGGCGGCAGCAGGTTGCGCCGCCGCACATCGGCAGGATCCATGCCGATCTCGGCGGCGAACAGGTCCATCGCGCGCTCGACGGCGGCGGCGGCCTCTGGCCTTCCCGCGCCGCGGTAGGCGCCCAGCGGCGTCGTCGTGGTGACCACGGTTGTCGCCACCGCCTCGGCTCGCGGGAACGCGTAGGGGCCGGGCGTCATCAGGATGGTCAGGAACGGCAGGATCGCGCCGATCCTCGGGTAGGCCCCGGCATCCTGGAGGATCTCAAGCCGGTAGGCCAGGACCGTCCCGTCCCGGCGGCCGCCGATCGTCACCGTCTGCTGCTGCGCCCGCCCGTGGGTCATCGCGATGAGGTTCTCGTACCTCGTCTCCGTCCACCGCGCTGGGCGGCCGAGCCGCCTGGCCACCCAGGCCACGACCGCGTGCTCCGGGTCGGCGCCGAACTTCGCGCCGAAGGCGCCCCCGACGTCCGGGGTGATCACGCGCACCTGGGCTGGCTCAAGGCCGAGCAGCCTGGCGAGGCCGTCCCGCGTCCCCTGCGCCCCCTGGCTCGGTATCCACGCGGTCAGCCGCCCGTCCTCGCCCCAGACGGCGGCGCCGGCCCGGGTCTCCATCGGGGCCGGCGCGACGCGCTGGTTCATGATCGTGTGCCGCACTACGGCATCGCACTCGTCGAACAGATGTTCATCGAGCGCAGCCGGGTCGCCGAACCTGGCCGCGATGTTGGTCCCGGCGTCGGCGAACAGCACCACCTCGTCGTCGGCGGCGGCGGCCAGGTCGACCACCGCGGGCAGCGGCTCATAGTCGACGCCGACGAGCTCGACCGCATCCTCGCCCTGGTAGGGCTCCTCGGTAACGACCACGGCCACCGCATCGCCGACGAAGCGCACCACGTCCGTCGCCAGCAGCCGCCGGCGCATCCGCTCGTTGATCAGCCCCGGCATCATCGGGCCGATGTCCGGCAGGTCCGCGAGGTCGGCGCCGGTGAAGACCCTGAGCACGCCGGGCGCGGCCATGGCCTGGCTGGCGTCGATGCCGAGGATCCGCCCGTGCGCGACCGGCGACCGGACGAAGAAGACGTGGCAGGCGCCGCCCAGCCGGTCATCCACGACATCCTCGGTGTAGACGCCGCCGGTGGTCAGGAAGCGCGGATCCTCGACCCGCAGGACCCGGGTACCCAGGATGCTCACGACAATCGTTCTCCTCGAATCGGCCCGCCCGCCATCCAAGCGTGATCATGCCGGTCCGCGGTCCGGCCGGTCAAACCAGGTCATGCGAAGTGCGTGGCACCACCCAAATCGCATGGCTGGGGGGCCGCGCCAGATAGCGGCGCAGGCCGGCGGGATCGAACTCGCCGTCGGCGACGTGCTGAGGCACGCAGATTGCAAATCGCAGTTCCTGACCATCCGGCTGGTTCACGATGGATGTAGATGGTGTTGGTCCGCGGGTTGACCGCGACCCCGACTGGTGTGGCGACATTGCGGACGGTGGCCACCACCGTGTTCGTCCGCCCGCTGATCACCGACACCGTGTTGTCGATTTCGTTGGCCACGTAGACGGCATTGGTCCGCGGGTTGACCGCCACGCCGACCGGGGCGCGGCCAACGCGGACGGTGGCCACCACCGTGTTCGTCCGCCCGCTGATCACCGACACCGTGTCGGGGCCATCACAGGTGACTAGGTAGTGTTGGCTTGCACCTGGCCACAATCGGATGTCTGGCTGGGTAGGGCCATCGTCAAGGGCCGGGCAGTCAAAAATGCGGCCCGCGTTCACGCTGGGCCAGCAGCCCAGCGCTGGTGACCGCTCAGGATCATCGCGGAGCTGGACCGATGGCAACTGCTTCGGCTGACCTGGCGCGGACAGCAGCTTCCCGGGCGGCCAAGGCTACGCCGCGCCTGCGCGGCCCCATCGTCGTTCGTCCTCGCGCTGACGCCGGGCAGATACCCCGGAGGGTCCGGAGCGATGTCGTCGTCGCTAGCTTTGGCGGGTGGGTTGTCCTGGCGGGTTGGTCAGAGTTGGGCTGTCCATTCGATGATCAGGCGACGGCCGTGGCGGCAGACGTGTGCAGTTTCGGATTTGTGATGACACCCTCCAGCACCAAGAATGCTCCGTGATCATGAAATGTGCTGGCCGAGGGATCAAGTCGCCGGGCGGGCACCTCACAGACTGCGCATCCTGGCCCATGTGCTAAAGATGGCAATGTGGCCGCTGCTGACGAAGCTGCTGTCAGCCCGGTCCTGGCCGCGTGGTGCATGCGGTGGCTCGGGGCCCGCCCGGAGCGGATCCGCTGGAAGAGCGGGCACCTGTCAAGGGTCGTTGGGCTGCGCCTGGATGACGGCCGGAACGTGGTCCTGAAGATCCGGCCTGCTTCGGCGCGAGTACGCGCCTGCACGGCGGTGCAGGCAGACCTGGCCGCGAATGGCTTCCCCTGCCCGCGTCCGCTGACCGCACCGGCGCCGCTCGGCGGGGCGCTAGCCACCGCAGAGGAACAAGCCGCGGATGGTGCCCAGCTTGAGTCGGCGCCGGGCTCCGCGGCGCTGTTCGCGGGCCTTCTGGCCGACCTCATCCGCCTTGCGCCGGGACCGGCCGAGCGGTTCATGCTGCGCCCCTCGCCACCCTGGGTCGGCTGGGATCATCCCGAGGCAGCGATTTGGCCCGTGCCGGATCACCTCGGGCGGAATCTCAACGCGGCCGCTGGCCCGCACTGGCTCGACCAGGCCGCTGGGCGGGCCAGGGCATGCCTGCGCCAGCTGCGGGCGCCGCTGGTCATCGGCCACGCCGACTGGGAGTCGCAGAACATCCGGTGGGCCGGACGCCGGCCGCTCGCCGTGCACGACTGGGACAGCGTGGCAGCACAGCCCGAGGCAGCCATTGCCGGCGCAGCATCAGCCGTCTGGCCAGCCGCCGGGGCGCCGGGCCAGGCAGCCACCGTTGAGCAGTCCGAGGCGTTCCTCGCCGCCTATGAGTCCGTCCGGCGTAGACCGTGGGCCGCAGACGAACGGCGGGCATGCTGGGCAGCGGGCATTTGGATCCGCTCCTACAACGCGAAGCACGACGCCGCCAAGGGCGGCGGGCCGCAACTCGACCTGCTCAGCGATGAGATCGGGATCCGCCTGCGCCAAGCCGGCCTGTAGAACCGTCGACGGATGTCTACCCTGGTCCGAACCCAACACCTGCCATCAGCTACCGAACCCGCTCATCACCTGGGCCGCTAACGGATGCGGGTGGCTCTTCTAGCGGGAGAAGGCAGACCGGGCTTGCCTGCCCCACCCTGGTGGGCGGCCAGGCCGCATCCTGGCCTGGCAGCCGAAGTAACTCCGCGAGATGGGCCCGCTCACCTGCCCTTCGGGCAGGGGTAGAACATGGTGCCGTCGAGGTTCACGTCGAACTTGACCGCGCTGAACCCGTCCGCGGGCGCATAGACC
>DATGVY010000441.1:0-6373 GCA_035299845.1 Streptosporangiaceae bacterium | reverse complement strand
GCGCCGCCTGCCAGGCCGGCAGGCTCATGGAGTCCGCCGTGCCGGACTCGAAGACAGGGCTGGCGGTGGAGATCATGCCCGCGTTGTTGACCACGATGTCCAGCCGCCCCCATTGCCGCAGCGCGGCCGACACCAGCCCGGACGCAGCGCCCTCATCGGTGAGGTCTCCAGTGACCCCCGCCGCGTCGAAGCCAGTCGCGCGCAGGTCGCTGACCCTGGCCTCGATCCGGGCGCTGGTGGCGCTGATCATCACGGCGGCACCAAGTTCCGCGAGATGCCTGGCGGTGGCGAAACCGATGCCGTCGCGGCTGCCCGCCCCGGTGACCACCGCGACGCGGCCGGACAGGTCGAACGCCGCTGGGATGGGCATTCCCCGATCTTAATAGGGCCTGAGTCTCAGATTGCCGTAGCCCGCGACAGCCTGCTCTACGACGGTCCGCGCGGCCTTCGGCTGGCGCCACGGCGCAGCCTCCGGCTTTCCCGTCCGCGCCGCTGGACAAATCATTCGCGGCGTGCACGGGGCAGACGAGCAGTAGCCGGCCGGGGCGCTGCCTGGGCAGCAAGATAGCCTTCGGGCCTATGGAGCGCCTTGATCCTCTCGCGAGCAGGCCACCTGCCTTCGAGAGGGAGGCAGCCCGCCACATCCTCCGTGCCGTCTTCGGCGTGGAAGCGTCCCTCACTCCCCTGGCGGGCGAACGGGACCAGAACTTCCGGGCGGATACGGCGGACGGGCGGCGCTTGCTGTTCAAGATCTCCAATCCGGCGGATGCCCGGTCCGTCGTGGAGATGCAGACCGCTGCTCTTCGCCACATCGAGCGGGTGGATCCGGGCCTGCCGGTGATGCGTGCCCTGCCGAGCATGGCGGGGGAGTTCTGGGTCGAGGTTGCGGGGCCCGACGGGCGGACATACCCGGTGCGGCTTTTCACGTTCCTGCCCGGCCAGATGACGGCGACAACGGCTTTGACCAATCAGGCGATCTGGTCCTTCGGGCAGGTCACGGCGCGTCTGGGGCGGGCTCTGCGGGGCTTCTTTCACCCCGCGGCCGACTACGAGATCCTGTGGGACATCACGCGCCTGGTCAAGCTCCGCCCGCTGCTCATCCATCTTTCCGACGGCACGCGCAAGGCCCAGGTGGAACGGGTTCTGGACCGGTTCGAGACCCGGATTGCCCCGGTGCTGCCCGGACTGCGCGCACAGGTAATCCACGCCGACATGAGCCTGTCCAATGTGCTGTTCGACGATGACCTTCGGGTCAGCGGGATCGTGGACTTCGGCGACATGACCCATGCACCGCTGGTCTGTGATCTCGCTGTCGCCGTCGCAGATGTGCTGCACGGCCGCGATGACGCCATCGATGCGGCCGAGGCGATGATCGGCGGCTATGTCTCGGTGACGCCGCTGGAGGACGAGGAGGCCGGCCTGGTTGCCGATCTGGTGGCGGCCAGGCTGGCCACGGAGCTTACGGTCACCGCCTGGCGGAGCGGGCTCTACCCGGACAACGCCGCGTACAGCGCGGCCGGCGAGCCTGCGGCCCGCGCCTTCCTCGACAGCATCGAGGCAATGGGAATAGATGCTGTCGCGCGGCGCTTCCGCGAGGCCTGCCGTGGTCTTCCCTACCGCCGGTCCGCCACCCGCGGTCTCCTGGAGCGCCGGCGGCAAGCGCTGCCCAGGTCGCCGTTGTTCTACCAGGACCCGGTGCACCTTGTCCGCGGCGAGGGCGTCTGGCTATTCGACCCTGACGACCGGCGGTACCTCGACTGCTACAACAACGTGCCCGTTGTCGGCCACAGCCACCCGCGGGTCGTGCGGGCAGTGGCGGAACAGCAGCGGCTTGTGGCGACCCACAGCCGTTATCTGCACGAGGCGATCATCGAGCTCGCCGAACGGCTCAAAGCCACCCTGCCACCCACGCTCGACGCTGTCCTGGTCGTGAACTCCGGCAGCGAGGCCAGCGACCTGGCCTGGCGGATCGCTCGCGCCGCCACCGGGCGGGCGGGCGCGGTCGTGACCGCCTACGCCTACCACGGGCTGACCGAAGCCACCCACGCCCTGTCCCCCGAGGACTGGGCCCAGGGGGAGCGACCTGCCCACGTGGCCACGGTCCCCGCGCCCGACGGGTACCGCGGCGCCTACCGGCGAGAAGAGGACAGGTGGGCCGAGCGGTACGCCGCCCACATCGACGACGCCGCGCTGGCCCTCGGCGACCACGGCCTCGCCGCAATGTACGTAGACCCGGCGTTCACCGCCGACGGCATCCTGTCGCCCCCTCCCGCCTACTTGCGAGAAGCCGCTCGGCGGGTGCGGGCTCTGGGAGGCCTCCTGGTAGCCGACGAAGTACAGGCCGGACACGGCCGGTCCGGAACTCACCTGTGGAGCTTCCACGCTTCAGGGATCGAGCCGGACATGGTGGTGATGGGAAAACCGATGGGAAACGGCTTCCCGGTCGCCGCCCTCGTGGCCCGGTCCCAGGTGCTCAGGGCCGTTCCAGAGGAAACCGAGCTGTTCAGCACCTTCGGCGGCAACCCGGTAGCCGGCGCGGCCGCGCTCGCAGTCCTCGCCGTCATCGAGGACGAGCATCTGGTGACAAACGCCGCGGAGGTCGGCTCCTACCTCCGGCAAGGCCTGGTGAAACTCGCGGAACACCACGCTCTCATCGGGGACGTCCGCGGCGAAGGTCTCCTGTTCGGCGTCGAGCTCGTCGATGACCAAGCGACCCGGGCGCCCGCAGCCGGGCGCGCCCGCAAGGTTACCGAGGCAATGCGCCAACGGGGGATACTGCTCGGCGCCACCGGCCCGGCCGGAAACGTGCTAAAGATCCGGCCCCCCCTCGTCTTCCAGCGCGAACACGCCGACCTCCTCCTCCAGACCCTCGACGACGTCCTCGCCTCTTCCCGCCCCTGAAGCCGCGGGCCTTATCGCCTGGCTTGGCGATTGCGCCGGACTGCGGCACGGATGATCAATGCGGCCACCACTACCGCCAATGCGATCAGCAGGTACAGCAAGTAGCGGCTGACCGCGTTATAGATGGCGGTGATGTGATCACCGGCCAGGTAGCCGACCGACGCCCAGGTGCCGGCCCAGAGGACGGCGCCCAGCGCGTTGAAGGCGAGAAAACGCGGCCAGGGCATCCGGATGGTCCCGGCGACGATCCCGTTCGCCTGCCGCAGCCCCTCGATGAAACGGGCGCCCGCGACCACGACCCCGCCATACCGGGCGAAGAAACCCTCGGCCTTTCCCAGCCGCTCGCTGGTGAGCCCCACGTACTTGCCGATCCGCAGCACCAGCGCGTGGCCGCCGAAGAAGCCGACCGCATAGCCGACGTTGTCACCGGCGACCGCGGCCAGGACGGCGATCAGGCCGACGGCGACGATGTTGAGCCTGCCCGCACCCGCATAGACGGCAGCGGCGATCAGGATGGTCTCCCCCGGCACCGGGACACCGAAGTCCTCCAGCGTGATGAAGCCACCGACGGCCAGGTAGCCGTAATGGTCAAGCACCGGCGCCAGGTGCGCCAGGAGCCCCGGCAGTGGCTGCGCGGACATCGGTCCAGCGTGCCACAGTCACCGGTGTCCACCGAGTTGCGGCATTCGCCATGATGATCGAGCGACGCAGCAGACGAACACGCACACAGAGAACCGCCATGTAGGACCTCCTTACTCGGCCGTCCGGCCCTTGCGGGCGCACAGCCGCGATCAGCTGTGTCGGGCCTCGACGGGCCTGGCGCTCTGGGGCTTGGACTAACAGTCCGCAGCCCGGTGCCTGGTGCAGACAGCGACGGCGTCCCCGCGGCTGCCCGCTCGCTGGAGACCCGGACCACTTGGACGCGGGTCGTGGCCGGTCCAGGGGCTGATGCCCGGTATTGCCGCCGTCGGCGCACCGGCTCTTTCGCTGTGAACGATCTTGCATTAGCCGTGGTCGGTCAGGCCTGTTCTGAGCGGTTATGGCGGCCGTGTCGCCGGATAGGGAAGGTCATCGGTGCGGCGACCGTGCCGTGCCCTGACTTGATGCCCGCACCGCCGCGGCCCGGTGCTGGTGCCGCTGCCGGTGACTGCCGGCGCGGCGGTGCGGCGGCGGGAGGCTGGTGCTGGCGGGATCCGGCTCGGCGTGGTTGTCTCGTGACGTTGACAGGAGCGCGATGAGCAGCGACGAGCCTGCAGGGGTTGTCTTTCCCGTGTCAGCGGACGGGCGCCGGAGCACGTCAGCGGTGGGCAGGGCCGTGGTTGCCGACGCGCTGCGCCAGGCCGACCCGGCCGGGGCAATCGCTGCGGAGCAGGAGGCGAACTGGCGCGCGGGCTACGTGGTGCACTTCCGCCGCCTTGTCGAGGCAGGGATGACATCCAGGGACGCCGCGGTATCGATCGCCCACGACGGGCTGGAGTCGCTGCACCGGCGGATGCGCATCGTGCACCCAGGCGGTGAGGAGACCGGACTCGGCATTCTGCTCACGGCACCTGCGCAGCAGTATTTGGAAACGGCCACGGTGCCGGGCGCCGGGGAGGCGGACGCCGGCCTGTCACTGCCCTACCACGGCGAACGGCTGCGCGGCGGCGCCCTGCTGCGCAGGCTGGAGGCATGGGTGAACGACGGGGTGATCGAGCCGTCATGCGCGGACGCGGTCGGTACGGTCGCGGCGCATCCAGAGTGGCTCCGCTTGCCCGGCCGCACCGTCGCCGTGCTCGGGGCGGGCGCCGAGCTGAGTCCGCTGCCCGCGCTGCTGAGCTGGGGCGCCCGGGTGATCGCCGTTGACCTGCCCAGTCCTCCTATCTGGGAGCGCCTCCTGGACACTGGGCGCTGCAGCGCGGGGACACTACTCGTCCCCGTCGCTCGCGAGAAGCGGAGCCCCCGCCAGCCCGGGGGAAGCGACGAGGCCATCGCGCAGCACGCCGGCCTCGACCTGATCAGCGACGTCCCCGCCGTCGCCTGCTGGCTCGCCGCAGTTGACGGCCCGCTGGTGCTGGGCAACTACGTTTACGCTGACGGCGCGGCCAACGTGCGCGTCTCCGCCGCCGTCGACGCGCTCACCGTGCGCCTGCAGGCAGAGCGCGAGGATGTCGCGCTGGCGTTCCTCGCGACGCCGACCGACGTGTTCGCCGTCCCGGCTGAAGCGGTCGGGCAGTCTGCCCGCGCCTACGCGAGCCGGTCGCCAGCGGCGAAGCTCGCCGGCCGGCCGCTGCGGGCGCTGTCCGGCGGACGCCTGCTCCGCCGCGCCTACACGCCCGGTGCTGACCCCGGCATCAACGACAGCCTGGTGCCACAGCAGGGTCCCAACTATGCGCTCGCGAAGCGCCTGCAGCGCTGGCGCGCCACGCTCGCCCGTGCCGGCGGCGCGACCGTTTCGATGAACGTCGCCCCGCCGACCCGCACCCGGTCGGTCATGAAGAACCGGGTGCTGGCGGCAGCCTACGCCGGCGCGCACCGGTTCGGCGTCGAGGTCTTCGAGCCTGCCACCTGCAAGGTGCTCATGGCAGCACTGCTCGTCCATGACCTGCACACCGGCGGCGGCCCGGCGCACGCGCATCCCTGGCAGGATGAGGCGCACGCGGCCGCGCATGGCGGGTTGTGGCGCATCGCGTACGCACCCCGCAGCGCGCTCGGGCTCGCGGCAGCGCTCGGCTACCGCACAGCCAGAAAATGATGCACCGCCCGCTCGGGCAGTGCCCGGAACCACCCCGGCGCTCTGTCAGCAGCAGTCCGTGGCTGACGGTTACGGCCGGGTCGGTGCGCTCGGCAGGACGGGAACCCCAGTCTCCTGATCCGTAGGCACCCGCTTGGCGTTCAGCATCGTCCGTCCGGCTCCGCGAGCTGGCGCGATCGCCAGCTGTCAGTTCGCATCCGTCCGCCCGCGTGCAAAGTGATCCGCCCGGATGGCTCCCGCGATGGCTCCCTCGGCTCACGGGCCATGGTCTGGCTTCGGTGCAGGTCATGGCGTGATCGCAATCGCACTGGGGATGCGGCCGACCTTGATCGGCTTCCCAGGCGTATCGGTGGCCGTGGCGATCGGGGTGACGGTGCCCGCGAACATGGCGAGGACGTAGGCGGCCTTCCCGTCCGGCGTGATCGCAATCTCAACGGGGAGCTGGCCGACTGCCCGCTGGAAGGGATGGCGGCTGGCGAGTGCGGAGTTCACGAACGGCAGGATGACGACCGGGATGGGGAGGCTGACAGCCTCGGCGAGGATCCCGAGGGCGTAGGTGTCGCTGATCCCAGCGCGAGTTTGCTGATCGTGTTGTAGGTGGCTGGGGCGACGATCACGGCAGCAGCCGGCGGCGAGCGGGACTCGCCGGGTGAGCGGTAGGCGCTGCGGACGGCCGAGCCGGTCAGGGCTTCGAGTGCGGCGGTATCGATGAAGGCCATGGCGGTGGGGGTGGCGATG
>DATGVY010000440.1:0-5489 GCA_035299845.1 Streptosporangiaceae bacterium | reverse complement strand
CTCGCCCTCATCATAAGCGGCGGCGCTCGCAGTATTAGGTAAGACCTTGGAGGCGCTGGAGGCTGGCCATTGCCCAGAAACGTGAGGCCAGCGGACAGCGGCCATCGGCCCGCTGGTGCAGGCAAGCAGGAACGGATAACGATGCTCCTATGTCTGTCAAGGGTTCTCCGGGTATCAATCTCTGCGGTTATGACTGGCATTGAGGGTGTGCTTTCTCGGGGTCTGGCATGAGTATTCAGGGCGTGGCTGCTGCGTGCGGACAAGACAGGGATGGGCAACTCCGGGATGGAGCGCAGGCTCTTATTAGGTCACGCTGCCAGCAGGCAGGAATGGGCCGGGGGCGGCCGACAAATCGTTAGAAGGCCAGCAGGGATGCGGCAGCCGATTAGAGGGTCAGGCCGTCCCCGGAGTTCAGGGTGCTCAGTCGCCGGTGCGGAGGTGCGGGTAGACCTCGCGAGCGACGTACCGCTTGAGGCAGCGCATGATCTCCTTCTTCGACAGGCCCTGCGCGGTGCGCCGCTTGACGTAGGCGCGGGTGGGAGCGTGTGAGCTCATCCGGGTGATCACGATCCGCCACAGCGCGTGGTTGGCCTGCCGGTCACCGCCGGGGTTGAGGCGGTGCCGGACGGTCTTGCCCGAGGATGCGGGGATGGGGGCGGCGGCGCACAGGTGCGCCCAGGCGGCCTCGGACCGGAGCCGCTCGGGGTGGTCCCCGGCGGCGACCAGGAGCAGCGCGGCGGTGTCGGTGCCGACGCCGTACAGGGCGAGCAGGCCGGGAGAGTGGCCGGTGACGAGAGGGCCGATGAGGTCGTCGAGGCGGCGCAGCTGGCCGTCCAGGAACTCGGCGCGCCGTCCCAGTTCCCGCAGCGCGATCCGGGTCGCGTAGCCCACGACGGCGCCGGGCCGGGGGCGCAGTACTGCCAGCTCGGCGACCAGGGCTGCGGCGGTGTGCCGGGCGAACCGGGCCCGCAGGTCATCGGGGCCGGTCATGATCAGGGACCGGGCCTGGTTGATCGCCTGGGTCCGCTCGGACCGGGCGCTGCGCTTGGCGACCATCAGCGTCCGGACCGCCTCTACGGTGCCGTCCCGGCCTTTCGGGGCGCCGCAGGCACGGCCGGACTGCGCGGCCCGGGCGGCGCTGACCGCATCCAGCGGATCGGATTTGCCCTGCCGGCGCCGGTCCTGCCGGTCCGACCGGTCCACTTCGACGACCCGGACGCCGGCCGCGGTGACGTGCCGGGACAGGCCGGCGCCGTAGCTTCCGGTGCCCTCGATCCCGACCAGGCACACGGTCCCGAACCCGCCCAGCCAGCCCAGCAGCCGGGCGTAGCCCGCCGCGCTGACCGGGAACTCCGCGACGCCCAGCAGCCCGCCGACCGGATCGAGCGCGGCAGCGACATGGGTATCGGCGTGGGTGTCCACCCCGCCGGTAATGGCACGTGTCTCTACGATGGTCACAGCCATCCCTTTCTGTGGTTGAGGGGTGGCACGCACCCGCTGGCCGTCGGACCTGTGAACCCCGGCCTCTTGCCCAGGCCAGGCAGATCGGACCGGCAGCGCCGGTGGGTGCCATAAAAAACCTGGGACCCGGCCGACAAATCGTTAGCAGGACAGCCCGAGACGGCGTCAGCCGATTCGGAGGTCAGGCCGGGACCCAGGCCACCGACCCTACGCCCGTACCACCTCAAAACCAGGGAAGCAGGGCCGGAAGCACTATTTATATCCTCCCTAGCCCGCACCACCTCAAAACCACCAGAAGCAGGGCCGGAAGCACTGTCTACATCCTCCCTGCCGAATATTCGCGGTTGACGCTCGGTCTGCCACGGCACGGCACCTGTGAGCAGATGCCCCGGTTCTGCGCGGCGGCATAGCCGAACTGACGCTACTGTCGCGGCGTCAGATGTGGGCGGTTGGACTGCTCGTAGTCGGCGGCAGCGGCGATGATCTCCGCGAACACGGGTCACATGACGCTCGCGGGGCCGAACGGCGGGGACCCGTGAGAAATTTCTTCTGGCAGAGCGATGAGATCTGGGGCGAGTCGTTCGTCTATGAGTCAGGACACGGCCGGAGCAGGCCGCCGGAACAACGGAGTCGTGGATGACGCAGTACCTGATCTCGTTCGGTGCCCACGTGATGGACCACCTCCCCGACGAGGACGCGCCCGCCGTGGCCAGGGCCGCGCACGCGGCGGTCCAGGAGGCCATCAACGCCGGCGTGTACGTGTCCGCCGGCGGGCTGGAAAACCAGCCGGCGAGCATCGTGGCCACCGACGGGGCGGTCACCGACGGCCCGTACCCGGAGGCCATCGGCGGATTCACGCTCGTCGACGTGCCCTCACGCGAGGAGGCGCTGCAGTGGGCCGCCAAGATCGCCGTCGCCTGCCGCTGCGCGCAAGAGGTCCGGGAGATCGGGGCCGACCCCGAACTCGACGCGATGCTCCGCCAGGCTGACAGCCGACGGTGACGTCCCGGCTGCGCCTGATCGAAGGCGACCCGCAGCGGTAGAGCAGGGCGTGCCCTGGCGGCGGTCTGACAATACGGGTCTACGCATTGACCTGAGCCGGGGACGAGGCAGCGCCTCTTGGCCGGCGTGAAGCCCGGTCCTCGCGGCTCACGGATCGCCGCTACCACTGATCGTCCGCTGGCGCGACAGTCAGGCCCGTCGCGGCGAGTGTGCGCGCTCATCGGCAGATCCAAAGCGTTGGCTGGGCCGTTGGGCTGCGGGAGTGACCGGACGCAGAACATCCAGATCGGCGCGGCGCGAGCCTGCCGTCTGAGCGAGCAGGTTGCCGCGCATAGCGGCGGTTATCTGAAGCCCTCCCTGTGTATGCCGCACCTGACCAGGACGTCTGCGGCGTGGACATGTAGCTGAACAGCGTTCACGTAGTAGCCGCTTAGTTCTAAAAACAGCAGCGACAAGGGGATTTGCCCGGGGTCTGCGACGGAGACACTGTTCAGGTAACGCGTCCACCAGGCAGCAAAAAGCACACAAAACACCCGCGGCGGCTACAGCGAGGACACCCGAATCCGGGCTTGAGATAACGGCGGGACTGCGCGCTTCAGATCCTCGACGGTGTATCACGCAGCGTGACAAGCGTCCGATGACAGAGTGACCGTATCGCCGACTCGGCGCGCTCGACTGGCGCGTCAATCATTGCCGTGAGCGTGCACAGATTGTCAGGTTCTGCACGCGCGGCGCGCAGCGGCCCGTGCCCTTCACCGCGGCGGCAGTTATCACGAAGCAGGGGAAGACTGAATCGGTTGCGACGGCAACCCCGGGCCCGCCCCGGGGGGGAGTGTGCACGACCTCGGTCCATCCCGGTCCCGGCGCGGGACTACGTTACTTGCCCAGGCGCCGACGACTATTGGCAGCATGTTGCCGTACAAGGGAGGCGCAGCTTGAGTGACCGACACGGTGCCCCGGCCGGTGCCCGGCTGGGGCTGGCCCGGCACGCGGGTACTCCCAGCAGCAGATGGCCGACATGGCCGGGGTGACACTCGCGCCGATGGCCGCGGGGTATGTCGCGTTGCCGTTGCGGGCTGCCACGGTGAGCCGGTGCGGGTTCCTCCCGGCGGGCGGCCTGGCCGCCGACGCGGACAGCGGCTGGGTGAGGACTAGGAAGGTCCAGGCGATAGGGCCACCGCGGCTTACCTTGGTCGCAGCGGACTGCGACCCGGCGCTGCCGTTGCTGGAGGCTCCGCTGGGGCTGTTGGATCCGACGGTGGCGTTCAGCTTGTGGCCGTGTCCGAGCCGGGAAGGGCTCGGCCTGGCTGCTGACGGGCTGGTGCACGTGGCCGGGGCGCATTTGCGCGGGCGTGGCAGCGAGTACAACGTCGGCCCGGCCGACGAGTTGCTGCCCGAGGGCAGTGAGGTGTTCGGGTTCTGCTCCTGGCGCGAGGGGCTGGCGCTGCGATCCGATCTGGCCGATGGCATCTCGGGCGTGGGCGAAGTGGCCCGCCGCGGCCTGCGGCTGGTCAACCGGGAACCAGGCGCTGAGGCACGCAGCGTGCTGGACCGCGAGCTGGCCGATGCGAGCATCGACGGCGGCCAGCTCCGCCGGCTACGGCACGCAGGTGACCGGGCACTTGCAGGTGGCCGCCGCCATCGCCGCGGGACTGGCCGACGCTGGAATCGCCAGCGAGCCCGCGGCCCTGGCGTACGGCCTGGCTTTCGTCCCGCTGACCGCCGAGCATTTCGACCTGGTCATCCTCGCCGGGCAAGCAGGCACCCGCGAGGTACAGGCCCTGCTGAAAGTCCTCTCGTCAGCGTGGCTGCTCGATCAGCTGGCCAGCCTGCCCGGATATGACCCCGCCCGGTGCGGGGAGCGCATCGCGACGCTGCGGACGCGAAGCAAGTAGCGGGCAGCCGGGCGTCGCTCTACATGTTCACCTTGTCGAGCGCGCTGATCGCCTACGGCTTTCTGGCCGATACCGATGTGGCAGCGGCCTACCTGGGGGTGGTATTGCCGATCGTGTTTCTGCTGGGCACCTTTACCTGGGAACGTCTTGTGCAGACGGCGCTGAAGGACGTCATCGCCGTCGGCGTCATCCAGCGGATCCGTCGGTACTATGCGACCCTGCTTCCCGGTGCGGAATATTTCTTCCCGCAACCCACCGACCGGACTGCGGTCCACGAGCTGCTTGATATCGGTACTTGATCATCATGGCGTGGTGTGGTGTTCACTGCGTCCTCGGCAATCTTGATGGTGAACTGCATAGTCGGGGGGTACGGGTATCGCCCTCGCCCTGCACGAAGCCGGCCTCATGAAGGCCACATCCATTGTGATTGGCGTCCTGGCCGGGCTTGTCATATTCATCGCCCTCGCCTCGTACCGGCTGCGACGTTCAGGCGGGTCAAGGCTGCCGTCACGGCCGCGTCGTGACGATCGGAGTTGCGCTTGCGCGGCGACCTAACGCGGGCACTCGTGCGAGGCCGCCCGGACTTCGACCTTGTCGCGATGAAGCACGCGCGTCCAATGCGCGCAGTCCAACCAACACCGGGCGTGGAACCAGCCCCGGTGACCTTACGGCGAGCCCTTTCAGGTCGAAGTAATTAGCTGTTTCCGATAGTGGCTGGTTGAGTCAGTCGTCGAAGAGGGTCTCGGCGAGGCGGGCACCGGCTCGGGGACAAGGGTGCGTTCGTGCAGTTGGGCGCCGTAGCAGGCGCGTGGCGGTCGGTGATGACCTCTCGGGAGTCGTGGCGCTCGCGCAGTGTGCCTCGGACGAGCCGGTCGCGGAGCGCGGCGCCGGTGGCTGCGCCAGTGTCCCCAGGGGACCCACTAGGGATTCCCACGGATGCGATCCTCGCAGGCGAGCGCGACAGTGGTGCCACCGGCAAGCAGAACGCCCTAACCACGAGCAATTCCGCATCTCAGCCCCAGGAGAGGAAACACTCATGTCACTCAGTCGCACCGCGCGGTGCATCAGCCTGCCCGTGCTCCTGGCGCTCGTTCTGGCCGCCGCCCTGCTTGCAATCGCGCCCGGCCGCGC
>DATGVY010000439.1:0-4869 GCA_035299845.1 Streptosporangiaceae bacterium | reverse complement strand
TGGGCGGACAACGGGCGGCGGGAGAAAGCATAACCGTGTCGTCAAAAGGTATGGAAAAGGACCTTCAGCCAGACTTCGGCAGCCGGTCGCGGCGCTATGAGGCCTCGATATCGGGAGCTGCTAGTGACGTTTGGCGGTCGCTAAATGTCAGTTCGGCGAGCGCTAGGCTGAACGCTCAGATTACAATCTGCCAACCGGCGGGTGTGCAGGCTGGGACTGGGTAGACACAGTGGCACTGCAGTGTAATATCAGGCGGACCGCACTGGAGCTTTGTCATTGCTCGGTTCAGGCGGCGTGCCGCTAGACTCAGAAAAGCATGTCGGATCTCAAAACCCGACTTTCCCAGACAGGCCACCACCATGATAGCCACCGATGACAAGAGGTCGGAGTACCCGTCGGACCTCGCCGACCTGCGCCTGGTGCCGCTCGCGGACGTGTCTGCGCTAAGCGAGGACGTGCTGCGGCGGGTTGTTCCCGCGGCGCTGGCCGGGCAGGTCCCCGTGGCCGCGTTCAACTCATCTATCTGACCCGGAGCCCGGCATGAGCCGGCCTGCTGTACCGCTGCGCCAGTTTGTGCTGAAGGTGCACAGCCGCTGCGATCTTGCCTGTGATCACTGTTACGTCTACCAGGCCGCCGACCAGAGCTGGCGGGGCCGGCCGATGGCGATGTCGGAGGAGACGATCGCCTGGACCGCGCAGCGGATTGCCGAGCACGCGAAGGCTCATCAGCTGACCGGGGTGCACGTCGTCTTCCACGGCGGGGAGCCGCTGCTGGCCGGCCCGGCACGGCTGCGGCTGGCCGCCGGGGCATTGCGGTCGGCGTTAGCTGGCGTTTGCGAGCTTGATCTGCGGATCCATACCAACGGCGTGCTGCTGGACGAGGAGTTCTGCGACCTGTTCGCCGCCTGCGGGGTGCAGGTCGGCGTCTCCATCGACGGCTACCGGGCCGCGAATGACCGGCACCGCCGGTATGCCGATGGCCGCAGCAGCTACGACCAGGTAATCCGCGCGATCGGCTTGCTGCGCACGCAGCGGTACCGGCACTTGTATGCGGGCTTGCTCTGCACGATTGACGTCGCCAACGACCCAGTCGCGGTGTACGAGGCATTACTGGAGCTGGATCCGCCCCGGATCGACTTCCTGCTGCCGCACGCCACCTGGGACGAGCCGCCGGCCCGCCCGCAGGCGGTGGCGACCGCGTACGCAGACTGGCTGATCGCCATCTTCGATGAGTGGCAGTCGGGCGGGCGACCGGTTCAGGTCAGGACCTTCGACTCGATCATCGCGACATCCGGCGGCGGTGACAGCCTCACCGAGGCGCTGGGGCTCGGGCCCAGCGACCTGGTGGTCATCGAGACAGACGGCAGCTACGAGCAGGCCGATTCGCTGAAGGCCGCGTTCGACGGCGCCCCGGCCACCGGGTTCGACGTCTTCACTCACAGCCTGGATGCGGTCGGGCAGCATCCGGGGATCGTCGCCCGCCAGCAGGGGCTCGCCGGGCTCTGCGAAACCTGCAGGGCCTGCCCGGTCGTCACCAGCTGCGGCGGCGGCCTGTACGCCCACCGGTACCGCACCGGAACCGGCTTCGCCAACCCTTCGGTGTACTGTGCTGACCTGCTGAAACTCATTGGCCATGTCCGCAGCCGGGCCACCCGGGCGCCGTGCGCCGGCGCAATGGGCGACGGCGCAATGCACAACGGCGCAGCGCACAACGGCGCAGCGGGCGGCGGCGCCAATGCCGGCCCGGCCCACGCGGTTCCCGCCGCCGACTTCCGTGCGCTGGCCGCCGGATTCGGCGCGGCCACCGCGATCGGGCATCTCGCCGAAACGCAGCGCAGCATGCGCCGCGCGCTGCTGGCCGGGGTCTTCCAGGCGGCCGCTGCCGCTGCCGTCCCCGGCACGGACGTCGCGAGCCTGCGGGCGGCGTGGGATCTGCTGACCAGGATCGACGCCGGCCGCCCGCAGGTTCTTAGCGACGTGCTCGGCCACCCGTATGTCCGTGCCTGGGCCGTGCATTGCCTGGAACGGCTGAGGCTGCCACCTGATGAGCGTGCCCGCCGCGCCCCCGCGCTGGCCGCCGATCTCGGTCATCTTGGTGCGATCGCCGCCGCCGCTGCCATCCGTTCCGGCATCGGCGCCCGCGTCACCGTTCCGGTCCTCGATGGTGCCGTACACCTGCCGACACTCGGCCGGCTGGTGGTCGGCCCTCCTCCGCCGCTGCCGGCGAGCGATGCGGAAAGCGATGCGGAATTTGCGCAGCCGCCGGGACCGGCGCTGGCGACAGTGACCATAGCGGCGGCGCTGGTCACAGTCCGGACACCGGACGGGCAATTCCGGTTGTCCCGCCCAGACTTGCTGGCCGGCCGGCCCGGCGGTCAAGACGCCGAGTCAGCCTGCTGGCAGCCGGTGCGCAGGCTGATCGCACCGGGCATCTCGGTCACGCTCGAAGACACCGATCCCTACCGCGACTGCCATCAGTGGGCAGCAGCGCCACGGCTGACCGACGCGGAGCTTGCCAGCTGGCAGCGAGGGTTCCGCGAGGCCTGGGCGGAGATCCGCCGGGTTCACAGCGCCTGGGCACCTGGCCTGGCCGCCGGGCTGAGCACGGTCACGCCATTGTCCCCGCCCCCGGCGGGCCGCGACGTGAGCGCCACCGCACGGCAGGCCTTCGGCGCTGTCGCCGCCGCGCTACCCGACGATCACTGCACCCTCGCCCTGCTGCTGATCCACGAGTTCCAGCACGTCAAGCTGGGCGCGGTGCTCGACATGTACGACCTGTACGACGCGGCTGACAACCGGCTGTTTCATGCGCCGTGGCGGGACGACATGCGTCCGCTGGAGGGCCTGCTGCAAGGTACCTACGCACACATTGCCGTCACTGATTACTGGCGGGCCCGGCGGAAAGCCGCCGTCGGCCCGGCGGCGGAGGCGGCCGAGGCGCGTTTCGCGCACTGGCGCGATCAGACCGCCGGCGCCATCGAGTCCCTGGCGGCATCGGGCTCGCTGACACCGCTCGGCGAGCAGTTCATCGACGGGATGCGCGACTCCATCGCGTCCATGCTCGATGTGCCGGTGCCGGTGCCGGCCCAGCCGGTGCCGGCCCAGCGGCCTGGCGCAAGCGGCTGAGGCGCCTATCCCCCCAGGCGACGCGCTACGCGCCAGCCTGGTTCGCCGCCCCGCAGGCTCCGCGTCGGCAGTCCGCCGGCTCCGCCTTGCCTGTCATGGCCGCCTGAAAATCGCCGCATCACGGGGCAGGTGACAGGGCGGCGACGGGCTCTGGTCACCCTCCGAAAACCCATATATCATCATCTAGGCAAGTCGGAATGATCAAATAAACGGCTTCCGCGCTAGTGAGGAGGGCGGGGCTGAGGTGGCCGCGTGATGGGGGGAGCGCGCTGATGTCCACGGGAGGCGAGCCTGGACGTGTCAGCAAGATGCCGTACTTCTTTCTGAGTTATGCGCGAACTCCGAAGAGGGATCCGGCTGATAAAGATGATCCGGACCGATGGGTTTACAGACTCTATCAGGATTTGCGGGCGACCATTTTACAAATGACCAGCGCGCCTCCTGAAGAGGCCGGGTTCATGGATCGCGAGAACAGGCTTGGCGCTGAATGGTCGCCTGAGCTAACTAAGGCCCTGGCCACCTGCCGGGTGTTCGTACCGCTGTATTCGCGGCGTTACTTCGAAAGTGACAACTGCGGCAAGGAATGGTTTGCTTTTGCCCGTCGCGAGGTGAACCAGAATGCACGGGGCCTGCAGGCCGTAAATGCTATCGTGCCGGCCCTGTGGACGAAGCTCGATCAGTCCAGGCTGCCGGACGTGGCGCAGTCAATTCAGTACCATCATTCCGACCTCGGGCCTCGTTACGGCGCCGAGGGTTTCTACGGGATAATGAAACTTCAGCAGTACCGGGGAGATTATCAGCGGGCGGTCCACCGACTAGCTCAGCGCATCGTGGATGTCGCTGAGGAGACCGCGCTCAATGCGGAGCTGGCCGCTGACTACAAGTCGCTGCCGAGCGCCTTCGGCCCGGCCAGCATCAAGCAATCAGCTATAGATCAGCTGCAGATCACCGTGCTGGCGCACGATACCTCGACGCTTCCTGAAGGCCGCGCCAACACGTACTACGGCAGCACACCGCACACATGGCGCCCGTACAGTCCGGATTACCCGCAGCCACTGGCCGACTACGCGAGGGACCTGGCCAAGAAATGCCTCGGCTGCCAGCCCTCCGTAGAGGCCTTTGAGGACGGTACCTCAGGTTCGGCCGGCGATGAGCGGCCGGTGCCGCCTGGCCTGTGCCTCGTCGACGCATGGGTGACCATTTCGCCTGCGCATCAGCAGCAGCTTCGCCAGCTCGACGGCCTTAACCAGACCTGGGTCAGCATGCTGGTGCCATGGAATAGCGACGATGCCGACATGGCAGAGGCTGCGCAGGAACTCCGTGACGGCCTGGGAAATTCCCTCGGCAACAGGCTGGCCAGCGTGCCACACCAGTGCCGGATGGCGGCCACCGGAATACCGACCCTGCAGGATTTCGGCCAGCTGCTGCCGCAGATGACAATGATCATGCTGAAGAGATTTCGCCAGAGTGCACCTGCCTATCCGCCGGCCGGACCCCCGCTTGCGCGCCCCCGGCTCAGATTGGCGGACCCAGCAAACTCCGGAGGTGCCCGTGAGCGAGTCTAGCCAGGGCCAGATCATCACGTTCTACTCCTACAAGGGCGGAACGGGCCGGACGATGGCGCTCGCGAATGTTGGCTGGATTCTCGCGAGCGACGGAAAGCGAGTCCTGGCTGTCGACTGGGACCTGGAATCACCGGGACTGCACAAGTTCTTCGGTCCTTTCCTGGACGAGTCGACGGTG
>DATGVY010000438.1:0-1808 GCA_035299845.1 Streptosporangiaceae bacterium | reverse complement strand
CCGCCCTCGCCGGCGGCGCGTGCTTCGCCCCGGTCACCGTGCGCCGCTACGGCAAGACCGCCACCGTGCAGGCCGCCGCCGTCACCTGCCTGTGGCACGGCGTCTTCGGCGCCCGCCCGGTCCAGGTCGTGCTGATCCGCGACCGCGCGCAGGCGGGCTACGACCTGGCCCTGGCCACCACCGACCTGGCAGCGTCTGCGGCAGCGGTGATCGAGCGCTATGCCGCCCGCTGGACCATCGAGGTGGCGATCGAAGACGCGAAGCAGATCTTCGGCGCCGGGCAGGCGCGCAACCGGCTGGCCGCCGCGGTGCACCGCACGCTCCCGTTCACCCTGGCCTGCCAGAGCCTGGCAGTGCTGTGGTATGCCACCGCCGGGCACCATCCCGGCGACGTGGCCGAGCACTGCGCCCGCGCCCCCTGGTACCGGACGAAGGCCGAGCCGTCAACCGCTGACATGATCGCCAAGCTCCGCCGGGTCCTCATCGCAGCGAAATATCGGCCGGTTCATACGGGCGAGCCGACCCAAGCAGAAATCCACACCGTCTGGCTGGCCTGGGAAAGCGCCGTGGCATAACCGCGAAAGTCGAGAGTTATAGCGAGAAGCAAATATTCGGCGATCTGTCGCCGGCACGAGCCTCCGGGCGGCATGGGCCGGACTCACTCTGCGTAGCAGCCAGGCGCTGGCGCCCGATAACGGCTGCCCGGCAGATCCTGTGGCCGCGACAGGCTCGCAGCGACTGATTGGTGACCGTGCGCTGTCCATGAGACCGGCTCGGTAGCGACACCCCGCCAAAGCGTGTTGTCGCGGGCAGTCTGCCATGTGCCGTCGCCCGACGGTGCCCGGCAGCCTTGTCACCGGACGGAATGACCTGTTCCCGTGCCCGCATGCCCGGCCTGGCAAGGAGCGCCGCGCCGTCATAACCGAGGTGACAGGCTGGGCACGGGCCCGGCGCGCCCCGGCCGCGGCGGTGCGAGGCTGGGATGCGAGATCTGCCGTGGCACCTTCACGCGCGCGTGACCTGGGGATCTGCGAGTTATCGGTACTGCTGCGTCCGGCCCGCCTGAGACCATAGACAATCGACAAGCTGGCCGGGCACTCAGGCGGAGCCTGCCTGGATGATCCTGGACGCGATCGAGGATTCGGATGAGAAGGCTCGCTGTCCGCGCCGCCTCGGCCGCCTCTGCCACATCGTCGTAGTCCACCTGGCGGTGACCAGGCGGGTTGCGAAGTGCCGCATGCGCGCCAGCGAACAGTGCCAGGGTTCCTTCCTGCTCTGCCTTCACCGCCGAGGGCCGGTCAGCCGGCCGCTGGGTCCGAAGGCCTTGGTCATCAGGTCGACGCCGATGGCGTCGTTGCCGGGCCCGCGGGCCTGGTGCCCGGACCTCTACTGCCCGCATGGACGCGACGACAGCCTGGAAGCCGCGCCGCCGGGTACCCACGGCGGCGGGCCAGCAGTCAGCCGTGCCTCCCTGCAAGCCGACCTGCTCGCCGCCCAGGAACGCGCCGCCCGCATGCACGCCCGGATCACGCAGCTTGAACGCCGCCTGTCCGAGCTGCTCGGCGAGCAAGCATGGCCACCGACCCCCCTCCCACCTGCCGGACCTGCAGGCCTACCTGCAGCAGCTGCTGGCTGAGGCTGAACGGCTGCGTGCATGCACCGACGCCGAAGCCTGGGTGATCGAGCAGGCCACCCCGCGTGAGGAGGAGATCCAGGCGGTCCGCAGGCTGATCCGGGATATCCAAGTCGAGCTGGGCGGCCTGGATGCGGCCGAACGCGTCAGCATCGACGAGGCGGTCACCACCATC
>DATGVY010000437.1:0-3532 GCA_035299845.1 Streptosporangiaceae bacterium | reverse complement strand
CACGCTATCGACCTGCTCATCGGCGCGGTGATGGCGCTCTGCTTCGCGTACCAGTTCTCCGTGCTGCTGCCGCACGCGGGCATCGGCTGGCAGGCGCATATCGGCGGCCTCGCCGGCGGGATCCTGGCGGGCTGGGTGCTGCGGGAACGGCGGTCCGGGCCGACCACCGCACGCCCGCCCGCGCTGCCCAGCAGGCAGGGACGGCCGGCCACGCCGCCTGCCGACGGACCGCGTGCAGACCTGCACAAGCAGCTCGACGATCTGGGCCTCTGACCGCCCGCGCTGCCACCGACTGGACATCGCGGCCGGTCCGGCGACACAGTCGGTGCCATGCCTGCAGCCTCGCGTGGATCAGGCCGGCCCGGGCTGTGGCGGCACCGGGACTTCCTGCTGCTGTGGACCGGCCAGTCGATCAGCGAGCTCGGCTCGGCGGTCACTGTGCTCGCGCTGCCGCTTACTGCGGTCGTGGTGCTCAGGGCGTCGGTGTTCCAGGTGGGCCTGCTCTCCGCCGCGACCACCGTCCCGTTCCTGCTCGTCGCCCTCCCGGCCGGCCTGGTCGTGGACAGGGTCGCCAAGCGCACGCTGATGATCGGCTGCGATGCGGCGCGGATGCTGATCATCGGGTCGGTGCCGATCACGGCCGGGCTCGGAGAGCTAACCCTTTTCCAGCTTTACGCGGTGGCCGTGGCAACTGGCGTCCTCACCGTTTTCTTCGACGTGGCCTACCAGAGCTACACCCCGGCGCTGATCGGCACCGATCAGCTGACCGACGGCAACGGCAAGCTCCAGGCGACGCAGTCGTTCGCCCAGGTCGCCGGGCCAGGCCTGGGCGGCGGGTTGTTCGGCCTGCTGCGCGCTGGCGCGATGACCGCGGACGCGGTGTCGTATGCGGTCTCCACGCTCTCGCTGCTGCTGATCCGGGACAGGGAGCCAGCGCGGCCGGCCCCGGCCGCCGGGACGGCAAAGCCCCGGCTGCGGGCGGAACTGTTCGCCGGGCTCAGCTTCGTCGCCCGTCATCCCGTGCTGCGCAAGATCGCAGCCTGCACGGCCACCGCGAACCTGTTCACCGCGACGGCAATCTCGATAGAGATCATCTTCCTGGTCCGCGTGCTGCATGTCCGGCCCGCCTACACGGGCCTGCTGGTCGCGGTCGCCAGCCTCGGCGGCGTCGCGGCCGGGATCACCTCAGGGCGGCTGTCCCGCTGGATCGGCTCGGCCAGGATCATCTGGGTCTCCATGCTCGCCTTCGATGCGCCCGGGCTGCTGCTGCCGCTGGCCGAGCCGGGCTGGCGGCTGTCCTTCGTCGTCGTGGGCGGAGCAAGCCTCGCCTTCTCCGGCGTGCTTTATAACATCGCGCAGCTCAGCTACCGGCAGGCGATCTGCCCGCCCGGGCTGCTCGGCCGGCTGAACGCGGCCGTCCGCTGGATTGTCTGGGGCACGCTGCCGCTCGGCGGCGTGATCGGCGGCACACTCGGCTCGCTGCTCGGCGTACGGCCCACCATATGGATCGGGATGGCCGGCAGCTGGGCAGCCGCCCTGTGGGTGCTGTTCTCGCCGCTGCGCGGCATGCGCGATTTCCCTGGGCCAGGGGAGGAGTATGGCCCCGGGTGGGCCGGCGGGCCCCGGCCCGGCGGCCCGCAAGGACCGGAACGGCGCAGCGTACCTGGCACCAGCAAGCCGGCGATGCAGGAGCCGTGATGCCCGTCGTCGATGCGCACCACCATGTCTGCGACCTGGCCGCGCACGACCAGCCCTGGCTCGCCAGCGACGCGCAATTCGCGCCGCTGCTCAGGAACTTCACGATCGCGGATCTGGCCGCCGAGGCCGCCGCCCGGGAAGTCACGGCTACCGAGGTGGTGCAGACGGTCAGCGAGCCGTAGGAGACGCCCGAGATGCTTGCCCTGGCCGCGTCCGGCGGCCTGGTCGCCGAGATCGTGGGCTGGTCGACCTGGAGTCCCCTGACGTCGCCGGCTCGCCCGCCGAGTTGCGGGATCTGCCCGGTGGCGCGCACCGGCCGGGCGGCCCGGACTCGGAGCTGACCGGCGAGGTGGCCTCACTCCGGCGAACACCCGGTTCCGCCGCTTACCTGGCGCGCCACGACGATGGCCGGTGCCTGGCCAAGCAGGCCGATGCGGCGGGACGAGACCTGAAGGCGCTGCCTGCGCAGCCGCGCGACGAGCTGGTCTTCGTGGGTCGTCAGCAGCGCGGCAGCGCCGCCATCGCCTAGCAGGTGCCGCGCGAGCCGGGCGGTGGCGTCGAAGAGCGCCAGCCGGCCGTCCACCGTGACCTGCTTGCCCCAGGGCATGTTTCCGGCCACGATTCCGGCCCTGACCCTCGGCGGCGGGCCACGGCGGACGTCGTGGGTGAAGACACGATGCCGGAGCGAGGCGGCGGTGTCCGGCGCGGTTCCCGGCAGCTCGGCGGCCAGCCGCCGCCGGGTCAGCTCCGTCGCGCGCTCGTCGATGTCGGAAGCGAAGACCGGCAGGCACAGGTGGGCGGCCTCGGCCACGACGGTGCCGGTTCCGCAGAACGGGTCGTACAGGCCGCGCCCTGCCACGTCGGGCCGGGCGCCGCCGATGGCGAGCCGGACCAGGGCTGCGGCCACGGTCGGGCGCAGCGCGCCGGGCCGGCCCGGCCCGGCGTCAGCGCGCTTCCCGATCGGGCGGCTCCACAGATTCAGCGCGATGTGAACCGCATCGCCGTCGGCCTGCACCCGCAGGTCGACGGGGCTGCGCTCAGCCGCCCGGAGGTCAGCGCCGGGAAAGTGCCTGGCCAGGGCCGGCGCCGGCGTCCAGGCGGGCGCGTCGCGCCAGGACGGACTCCGGGCGGACAAGGTGACCGACCAGGGATCTGACGAGTGCCCGTCACCCGGCGCGAGCACATCACGGACCTGCCCGGCCGCTGCGGCGCACAGGGCAGCGAAGCCAGCCTCGCTCTCGATCCGCTCCGGGCCGGCCACCAGCAGGCGCGCGTCATCGACCGTGCGCGCCTGCCGGCCGAGACGCGCGGCCTCGGCGGCCGTCAGTGCCAGCACCAGGAAGCGATCGTGCTCCTGCACGATGGCCGCCGCCGGGACGATTCCGGCCGCCTCGGCGGCGACAACGTCGCCGAGACCCTTGGTGAAGTACAGCACGAGCCGGATCCGGGTCGCCCCGCCCTGCTGGAGAGCCAGTGGTCTCATCGCCGCTTTCCTGGTCACCTGCGGTTCAGCGGATTCGCCGGCCAGTTTCGGCGGCTGCCTCAACACGAGCCGGACCCTGCCCGCATTCTCGCAGGACGTCGGCCGAGCCGGGGATCGTCGCCCTCAACAAGATCGACGTGCCGCGGCCCGCGAGCGCTCCGGGCAAGTGGCGGGCAGGCTGCGCCGGCCGGCCAGCCAGCCAGCGCGCAAGGCCGCCGCGGTGCAGCCGAACCTCTGCTGGCGCTGTGCCCGCTAGTCGAGGCCGTCGCGGTCGGCCCACTCCAGCAGGGTGTCGAGCGAGTAGGCGGTGTCATCGATGCCCTCGTGCAGGTCGCCGAGCCTGGCGAAGCG
>DATGVY010000436.1:0-9536 GCA_035299845.1 Streptosporangiaceae bacterium | reverse complement strand
GTGGCCAGCGCTTCGTCTACCAGCAGCACGTCATGGCTCTTCGACGCGGCGATCGCGAACCGCAGCCGCGAGCCCATGCCGGTTGAGTAGGTCTTCATTGGCAGGTCGATGAAGTCGCCGACGCCGGAGAAGTCGACGATGCTCTGGTACTTGTTCTTGGCCTCCTGCTTGGTCATGCCCATCGCGAGGCAGCCGAGGATCACGTTGCGCTCGCCGGTGAGATCTTCGAGCAGGGCGGCGTTCACGCCGAGCAGCGACGCCTCGCCGGTGCTGTAGACGTTGCCCTGCTCCGGCGGAAGCAGGCCGGCGATCGCCCGCAGCAGCGTCGACTTCCCCGATCCGTTCCGGCCGATGACGCCGACCGCGTCACCGCGGTAGGCGACGAACGACATGCCGCGGATCGCGTGCACCTCGCGGATCGATCCCCTGGTCTTGCGGCCGAGGATCCGCAGCAGCGCGGTCGCCGCCGTGCCGCGGTCGCCGCCCGCGCCGTAGACGCGGTAGACGATATGCAGGTCGTCAACGACCACCATTGGCTCAGCCACGGCCGTACTTCGCCTCCGATCGCCAGAAGAAGAAGAACCCGATGACGAGGGCGGCCACAGCCCAGCCTATGGCGTAGTACCAGAAGTGGTCGGGGTTGGCCGCGAAGGCACAGTGCGCGCTGTCGTACAGGAACTGCGTCGGCGCGTGGGGTCGTTTGCCCAGGGTCTTCCACACTTGGCAGAGCGCCTCGTTGTAGGGCGCGGCGCCGGGCGCGCTCTGCCGCTGGGACAGCAGCAGCGCGTTCCTGATCAGCGTGATGTACAGAGCGGCCGGGTTGATCTCCAGGATTGCCTTGGCCCAGCCTGGGATGCTGAGCGTGGCGATGCTGAAGATGACGCCGGAAACGTACATCCAGGTGCGCAGCAGGAACGGCAAGAGCTGGCTGAAGTCGTTGACCTGCGACCCGAGTCGCGCGACGAACAGGCCGACGCCCACGTTGAAGATCGTCTGCAGCAGCAGCGCGGGGATCGCCAGCAGCCAGTACCAGGTCAGCGGCTCGCCTGTGGCCAGCACGATGGCCGCGAGGACCGCCAGCGACAGCAGCATCTGCTGCAGCTCGATGATCACGTAGGCCAGCGGGAGCGCGGCGCGCGGGAACTGCAGCGCACGGATTAGCGGCAGGCTGTCGCTGATGACCTTGGAGGTCGAGATGAAGGCGCGCTGGGTGAAGTTGAACACGAACACGCCGGTGACCAGGAACGCCAGGTAGTTCGGGATGCCCCTGCTGATCTTGAGGATCAGGCCGAAGATCAGGAAGTAGACGGCGGCGTTGAGCAGCGGCGTCAGGATCTGCCAGAGCTGGCCGAGCCTCGCCTCGGTGTACATCGCGATGTTGCGCGCGGTCGCGAATGCCAGCATGAAGCTCCGCCGGCGCCAGAGCTGCCGGAGGTAGGCAACGACCCGCGGCCGCTCGGCGCTTGGCCGCAGGCCGTGCGCCGCCGCATACTCGGCCAGCGGCTCGGCGGGCAGCTCAGTCGTGATGACACCGGCGGCCGGGATGTTGTCCCCGGCCTGCAGGTGGCCCGGCGCGCTGAGCCGCCTGTCGTCGCTCATGCGGCGGCGCCAGCATTGGCGGAACGGTGCCTGCCACGGCATGCCTGGCCAGAGCGTTCCCGGACCGAGCGCGCCTGTCCGGTTCGTGCTGCGGCAAGGCCCGCGGGTTCCCGGCGCGCATGCGGAGAGCCAGCCCGCGCAGGCACGGAGCCCGCCCGCGCAGGCGGAGAGCCAGCCCGCGCAGGCCAGCGGCCCCGCCAGGCGATCCTGCCGGTGGCCGGCAGCGCGCCCGCGGGCCGTGACCATGAGTTGTACGGAGCAACTGTCACGTCGCGACTGTACCCTTGTCTGGTTGTGCTATACAACTGTTGTTGTGAATGACGCACTGAACGATACCGAGCTTGAGCGGCTGCTCGCCCAGTTGCTCCGGCTTGTGAGCCCGGCTGGCGCCGGCGGGTCCGGGCTGGCAGGCCCGCTGGACGGGGCCGGGAGTGATGGGGCCCAGGCCGCGATGGCAAGGCCGGGCGACGGCGGCCGCCCGGGCAATGCCGCCAACGGGGGCCGGGCAGTGTCAGGCCAGGAGGGGATCCCGGCAGTCTCGGCTTCCGAGGCACGGGCGCTCATCGAGCTTGTCGCGGCGCGCGGTATCGCGCAGGGAGAGCTCGGCAGCCTGCTCGGCCTGGAAAAGAGCACGGTGAGCCGGCTAGCCGCGGGGCTGGAGCGCAAGGGATGGATCCGGCGCGGCCGGGACGAGGGCAATCAGCGCTACGTCCGGCTGTACCTGACGCGCGACGGCGGCATCATCGCCGCGCGGATGTGGCAGGCGTGGCAGTCGCGGCAGGCCCGGATCCTCGGCTCGCTTTCGCATGAGGAGCGCGCTGGCCTGACCGCCGGCCTGCGCGGGCTGGTACGCGGCCTCGTAGCGGAGGGGATCCTCGGCGAGGCGAGGCCCGCTCCGCCCACCGAACGCGGCGACTGAGGCAAGGCAACTGGGGCGCAGTTCCGACCTTACTTGCCGGCGAACTTGAACACGATGGCGCCGTCGGTCCGGTAGTCGAACCGGAAGCCGGCCGCCCGCAGGTAGGCGTCCACCATGGGCCTCGGGTGCCGGGTCCAGACCAGTGCCCAGCCGATGCCGAGACCGCGCAGGTCCTGCCGGGCGGCGGCAATCTCGGCCTGCGTGACCTGGTTTCCCGCAGGGTTCCGCCGCGGTGCGAGGGGAATCCCTGACTGGGCGCGCATCAGCTGCACATAGAACGCGTGCGACAGGATCCCGCGAGCTGTCGTCGACGGCACCCAGGAGGTGTAGGCAACCGCGCGCGGGTGCCCGTCGGCGGTGGCGATCACCAGCGCGGGCGGCGCCATCTGCTTCCCGTATTGCGGTATCCCGCCGCGCAGCCCGAACGGCACGTCGAGCACGGTCGAGCCGGAATGGTCGGCGGCGATGGGGCCATCCAGGGCGGGCAGCGCGGTGGCCATGATCCCGCTGCTCGGCGGGCCGGCCGAGTAGCCCGCCTCGAGCACCGCGACCGCGGCCACTGCGATGATCAGCGGCCTGGCGTGATAGCGCAGCCAGTCGACGGCGGCGCCGGCCAGCAAGGCGGCTCCGACCAGGCCGAGGATGGCGAACCGGTCCGCTTCGCGGAAGGCGGAAAGTACCGGCAGCCGCATCAGCCAGGTGTAAGGCATCACCGGTGACACCCGCACGCCCTTCCAGATCTGCTGGAACGGCACGTGCTGGACCTTCAGGACATACAGCGACGCGCCCAGCGCGAGCCACGCGCAGCCCAGCCACAGCCCCGCGAGCTGCCAGGCGCTGCGCCGCCGCCAGCAGACGGCCAGGCCGAGCACCGCCAGGACCGTCAGCACCAGGCCGAACATCGGCATGGCCTCGGCGGTGGGCCCCTTCAGCGGGGACGAGTCGGACGCGGCCGCCAGCTGGTGCAGCCCGTAGTAGCCGACCCGCTGGGCCGGCGCGAACAAGTCTCCGATCCCCACGCCGTACTTCTTGCTGGTCACCGCCAGCAGATGCCGGTCGACGCGGGCGCCGCCGGAGCTGGCCTGCTGCTGCGCCATGGCGATGAGCTGCGGGCTGGCGGCGACAAGGGCGACCACGCCGCAGATGGCAACTGCCGTCACCCGGTCCCTGGCCGGGCGCCGGGCCAGCCACGGGATCAGCAGCAGCACGGCCAGGATGGCGGCCATGACCGCGGATTCCTGGTTGACCAGCAGGCAGCCGCCGAGGACCAGCCCCAGGATGACGGCCTGGCGGCGGCCGGTACGGCGGCGCAGCCGGACGGCGGCTTCGACCGTCATGGGCAGGAACACAGTGCCGGCCGCGATATTGAGATGCGTCCAGTCCTGCTCAGCCAGCATCGAGGACAGCCCGAAGAACGCGCCTGCCGCGATAGCGCCGGCCTGGGAGCGCAGCCATAGCCGGGCGGCCCGGTACATCACGTAGCACAGCAGGCCCGGCATCAGGATGGTCAGCAGGTTAAACGAGGCTGACGGGCCAAAGGCCAGCGTGACCGGGGACATGACGAGCCCGGCGAGCGGCATGGTGGTGTCGAAGCCGAGCTGAATCCCGACCGGCGCGGCCATATTGCCGGTGAACCAGGGGTTGCCCAGGTGGACGAGCTGATGCGGCACCCACCACAGATCCCACACGTAGCTGGCCACGTCGCGGCTGGCCGGCAGCTGGCCCCGGAAAAGGTAGGACGCCCGCGGCCACGTCAGCGCGATCCCGGCGGCCAGGTAGCACGCCAGCAGCGCTAGGTGCAGGGCGGCCGGCCGCGCCGCCAGCCTCCGCAGCCGCCCGTCGCCAGGGCCAGTCACCGCCGGAGTGCCAGCCGGCAGCCTGCCGCTTCCGGTCGCGCCGTTCCCTGTCGTGCCGTTCCCTGTCGTGCCGCTGTCGCCGGCCTTGCCGGGGCCGGGACTGGCCGCATCCAGCGTTCCGGCCGCGGCAGGTGCCGGCTGGTCGCCTCGGTTACGGCCTGCTCGATCCATCAGCTCACCTTGTCCAGCGTCTCCCGCTCGGATCGTCCGGTCCGGCGATCATCGAGGTGCCCTCCGGCGGGGTCACAGTCCCCCGCTGACGGGCAGCAATCTGGGCGCGTCCGAGGGCGCCCGGCGGGACTGCGGCGTGCCCATGGTATCCGGCTATCCCTGCCCGCCTCGGCTAGCGGCGAAACAGCTGGGACTCACGCGTGCGCATGCCGGTTTCCAGGGTGCCCGCGGTGGGCATTCTCGCTCGCAGGCGAGTTTGTTCTTCGCGGGCCGGCATCGGGGACGGGTGCTCAGGAGGTGAGGAAGTCGAGCGTCGTGCTCGTGCCGTGCGCTCCCGCCAGCGTTGCTGTCGCTCGCCGGCGCATCACCGCGGACCTGGTTGCCGCGGGGGTCTTCGAGACCGCCATCGGGGATGCGGCCCTGGTGGTAAGTGAGCTGCTCAGCAATGCGGTACTGCACGCCAGGCCGCTGCATGGCCGGTGGCTGCAGGTCGCCTGGGTCGTGGACACGGGATCGGTCGAGATCGCGGTGAGCGACGGCGGCGGGCCGACGCGGCCACATGCGACGTGGCCGTCGCTGTCCTCGCTGGGCGGCCGCGGGCTGGGCATCGTCGATCACCTTTCGGATCGCTGGGGGGTCCGGGCGGACGGCCCGGGTACCACGGTCTGGGCAGTCCTTCCGGCACCCTGCGGGCAGCGGGCCGGCACGCCTCCTGCACGCGGTGACCGCGCGGGCAGTCAGCTATCTGAGCCAAGAATCGGCCGTCATGCGTAATCAGCGCGGGAACTGGTGATACTCCCCTGCAAGGGGCTTCCGCGCGGGGGCGCGGCGGGGACTGCGGGGGGATAGTGAGCCATACTCATGGTGCGGACAGCGAGGTCGGCAGGCTGCGGTCGGTGCTGCTGCACCGTCCAGGGCTGGAACTCAAGAGGATCACGCCGCGACGGCGGGACTGGCTGCTCTTCGACGCGCTGCCCTGGGTCGGCCGTGCCCAGCAGGAGCACGACGTCTTCGCCGCCGTGCTCCGTGACCACGGCGTCGAGGTGCTCTACATCACCGAGTTGCTGCAGGACGCCCTGGAGTACCAGGCGGCCAGGGACGAGGCGATCGGCGACGCGCTCGGCAATGCCAGGCTCGGCGATGAGCTAGCCGACCAGATCCGCGGCCATCTCGGCGACCTTGACCCGGAGGGGCTCACTCAGGTCCTGATCGCCGGCCTGACCCCGGCTGAGCTCAGGATCGGCCGTGGCGTGGTGTTCGAGCTACTTGACCGGCATGACTTCGTCATAGACCCGCTGCCCAACCTGATGTTCAGCCGGGACTCGAGCGTGTGGATCGGCGACCGGGTGGCCGTTACCAGCATGGCCGCGCCGGCCCGGCGCCGCGAGTCCGCGCTTGTCCAGGTGATCTACCGTCATCACCCCAGGTTCGCGGGCACCAAGTGCCTGTACGGACCGCAGCTTGAGCAGGTCGAGGGCGGGGACATCCTGCTGCTCGCGCCGGGCGTGCTGGCCGTGGGGGTGGGCGACCGGACGACTCCGGCGGGCCTGGAGCGGCTCGCGCGCCACGTGTTCGATGCCGGGCTCGCGCACACGGTGCTGGCCGTGCCGATCAGGCAGGCCATGGCGGCCATGCACCTGGACACCGTGTGCACGGTGGTCGACGTGGACACCATCGTCATGTACCCGGGCCTCGCCTTCACGCTGACCGCGCATGTCATCACGCCCCGCCCGGACGGGCTGCGGGTGTCACGGCCGCAGCCGTTCCTTGAGGCCGCAGCCCAGGCGATGGGAATCGAGCAGCTCAAGGTCATCGGCACCGGCCTCGACCCGGTCACGGCGCCCAGGGACCAGTGGGACGACGGCGGCAATGCGCTCGCGATCGACCGCCGCCTCGCCGTCTGCCACGAACGCAACGTGGAGACAAACGCCAGGCTGGAGGCGGCGGGAATCGAGGTGATCCGGGTTCCTGGCAGCGAACTCGGCAGCGGCCGCGGCGGTCCGCGCGGCATGGCCTGCCCGGTCGGCAGGGACCCGGCCGCCACGCCAGGCGACGGCGCCGGGGATGGCGAGCCGGCCGCGGTCAGGCCTGCGCACCGGGAACTCGCCTGCATGATGCCGGATGACCTGGTGGCCGCACGGCAGATCGCTGCCAGTGCAGCCGGCGCAAGGCAGCCCGAGCTAGCCCCGGCCAGCTAACCCCGGCCAGCTAACCCGGCCCGGATATCCGTCCGGTACCTGGCATCCGTCCGGTACCTGGCATCCGTCCGGTTACCCGGCGATCGACCCGGCTAGCTGCGCGACCGCCGGGCCGATGACCACCGGGCAAACCGGAACAGGCTGAAGCCAGCCACGGCGATCAGGGCGATCCAGAAGAAGAACAGCAGCACGTGAATGATCCACGCCGCGACCACGAACACCAGGAACGCCCCGACGACCAGCATGATTATTCGTCCCATGCTCCCAAGGTACGCCAATTCGCGCAGCCTCAGGACGAGCGCACCGGTCCGGCTACCCGGGGCGGATGCCGTCCAGCACTTCCGCAAGGGTCCGGAACGTCGGGCAAGGCCAGCGCCACATGCAGCTGCGGCAGCGCAGCACGGGCGCGGATGTATCGCTGCTGACCCCGCCGGCATCCAGCGGCTTGTGCAGCTCGATCAGGCGGAGCCCCAGTTCGGCGAAGCCGAGCATCTGCTCCCTGGCCCCGGCAAGGAAGGCGAGATCCTCCGCGCTGAACCGGGCCGTCACGGGAACCACCCCGTCGCGGTTGACGAGCCGCGCGTAGTGACTGCTCGTTTCCAGCCAGGAGGCGGCTCCCTCGGCGCTGCGCCGGACCGCCGCCAGCTGCTCTCGCAGCTGGCCGGCGCCCGGAGCGGCCGGTTCGGGCGGCTCCGGTGGTTCCGGTGGTTCCGGTGGTTCCGCCGCCGTGACTGCCCCGGCGGGCGCCAGTCGTTCCCGGCTCGCGGCGAGAACGCTCGCCGGCACGGGCTTCCCCGGCTGCGGCCGTGCCTGCAGCGGCGCGTGGCCAGGCGCGGCTGGCCGCTCTCGCTGCTGGTGCGGCTGGTCTGGTCGAGGGTGCATCAGAGGGCTCCGGCTCCATCATGCGACAAGTGCCCGTCCAGCTTGGCGCACTCCGCCACTCACTGGAAGCTAATTGACCGTGTGCTCTCCGTAGCCATCTAGTCGGCAGGGCCCGGGGACGGTAAGGTGCGGCACGTGGAACTTAAGGTCTCGTGCCGGTCTCAGGGCGATCACACCATTATGTCGGTAGCGGGCGAGATCGACCTCTACACCGCGCCGCGGCTGCACGGCGAGCTGGCCACGGCGCTAGCGGGCGGCGGGCCGGTCCGGATCGTCGTGGACATGTCCAAGGTGGAGTTCTGCGATTCCACCGGCATGAACGTGCTGCTTGCCGCGCAGCGCCGCGCACGCGAGGGTGGCGGCGACCTTGAACTCGCCGGGCCTCGCCCGGCGATCAGGAAAGTGCTGCAGGTAACGGGACTTGAGACCGTCTTCACCGTGCTGGATGATCCGGCCACCGTGGCCGGCCCATAGGGCTCCCGCCGGTACGGCAGGCGCCGCGGCGCCGCGGGCGCCGGCCACCCCACTAGGATCGCTGCCATGCAGCGATGCGGGGATACTGCCGTGGTCATCCCGGCCAGGAACGAGTCCGACCGGATTGGCGCGACCGTAACCGCAGCTGCCGGCCTGCCCGGGGTGGACATCGTCATCGTCGTTGACGACGGATCCGATGACGGGACAGCCGCCGCCGCCGAGCGCGCCGGAGCGGCGGTGGTGCGGCATGCCCGCAACCGGGGCAAGGCTGCGGCGATGGAGACCGGGGCGGAGGCCGTCCGGCTGCTAGAGGCCAGCGAGGCGAGCCAGGCCAGCGAGGCGAGCCAGGCCAGCCAGGTCGGCGAGGCCAGTGCGGCAAGCCGGGACGGCGCGACCGGGCGCGGCCAGGCCTGCCCGCGGCATCTGCTGTTCCTCGACGCTGACCTGGGTCAGACCGCCGCCGGTGCGGCCCCGCTGGCTGTCCCGGTCCGGTCCGGCGAAGCGGACATGACGATCGCGGTCTTCGGCAACCGGGAACAGCGCGGTGGGCACGGCCTCGTTGTCGGACTGTCCGGTTCCGGGATACGCCGCGCGACCGGCTGGCGCCCGGCCCAGCCGCTGAACGGCCAGCGCTGCCTGACCCGGGCTGCCTTCGAGGCGGCAAGGCCGCTCGCGCCGGGCTGGGGGGCGGAGACCGGGCTCACCATTGACCTGCTCCGCCAGGGCCTGCGGATCACCGAGGTGGAGGTTCCGCTCGCGCACCGGGCGACCGGCACCGACTGGCGCTCGCAACTGCACCGGGCCCGTCAGCTGGCCGATGTCGCGCGGGCCCTGGCCGTCCGGCAGTCAGGCTCGCGGGCGGCCAGGGCCGGTCAAAGGTGATCAGGCGGGCACCACGCGTGCGGGTATCTCCTGGCTGTCATCATGATGGGCATGTCGCATCGGTGTGCTTACCTGGGTCCCGCTGGCACCTTCACCGAGGCCGCCCTCCGCGTGCTCGATGGCGGGGTCGGCGCGGAGGCTACGGCGTGCCCGACCATCCAGGCCACCCTTGACGCGGTCAGGACCGGCCAGGCGGAGCGCGCCGTGGTGCCCATCGAGAATTCGGTGGAGGGGGCGGTGACCGCGACTCTGGACGAGCTCGCTACCGGCCAGGACCTGATCATCCGCGCTGAGGTGCTGCTGCCGGTGACCTTCGTGCTGCTCGCCCGGCCGGGAACGCAGGTCGCCGACATCAAGGTGGTGAGCGGGCACCCACAGGCGCAGGCCCAGTGCCGGCAGTGGCTGGCGGCGCACCTGCCCGACGCCGAATGGCGGCCGGCCTCGTCGAACGCCGAGGCGGCGCGGCAGGCGGCCGAAGGGCAGATCGACGGTGCCCTGGCCGGTGAGTTCGCCGCCGAAGTTTATGGCCTCGCGGTGCTCGCCCGTGACGTCCAT
>DATGVY010000435.1:0-14246 GCA_035299845.1 Streptosporangiaceae bacterium | reverse complement strand
CGCTCCGGGCCGCCCCAGAGCCGCTTGTATGAGTTGACCCACTGGTTGCACACCGCCGTGATCTCGGCCGCGTGCGTGAGCAGACCCGCGATGAATGACCGCCCGACCTTGGAGATCTGGAATTCGCCGCCCGGGTCGTGGAATACATTCCTGTCGCCTTCGAACAGCGACATGTGAGTGTGCATCCCCGAGCCCGGATACTCGGTGAACGGCTTCGGCATGAACGTGGCGTAGACGCCCTGCTCGAGCGCGACCTCCTTCATGGCCAGCCGGAATGACATGACGTTGTCGGCGGTGCTCAGGGCGTCTGCGTAGCGCAGGTCGATCTCCTGCTGGCCGGGGGCGCCCTCGTGATGGCTGAACTCCACCGAGATCCCCATGCTCTCCAGCATCGTGATCGCGCTGCGGCGGAAGTCGTGCGCGATGCTGTGCGGGGTGTGGTCGAAGTACCCGCCCGAGTCGATGGGCTGCGGCTTGACCCCTGGCTCCGGCTTCTCCCGCAGCAGGAAGAACTCGATCTCCGGGTGCGTGTAGAAAGTGAAGCCGAGATCGGACGCACGGGCCAGCGCCCGCTTCAGCACGTGCCGGGGGTCGGCGTAGGACGGCGTGCCGTCCGGCAGCAGGATGTCGCAGAACATCCGCCCGACTCCCGGCATCTCGCCGCTCAGCGGCATCAGCTGGAAGGTCGACGGATCGGGCCTGGCGATCATGTCGGCCTCGTAGACGCGCGCGAATCCCTCCACGGCCGAGCCGTCGAAGCCGATTCCCTCGGCGAACGCCCCCTCAAGCTCGGCCGGCGCCACCGCGACCGACTTCAGGTATCCGAGCACGTCCGTGAACCATAGCCGGACGAAACGGATGTCACGCTCCTCGAGCGTGCGCAGCACGAACTCTTCCTGCCTGTCCACCCCGCCAGTCTGGCGGGTCCGTGTTTCCGCCGCGTTACACGGGCCCCCGCGGTGCCCGCTGCCCGAGGTCCCGGATCCGGCCGGCCCGTCAGCTCCCGGTCCATGCCCGCGATGAGTTACGAGGGGTGCGGCACCGGTCAGGTCCCGCGCTGGCGAGCCCCGCCATAAGCTGGTGAGGTGCCTAAGATCCGCGTCGCGCTCGCCCAGGTCAATGCCACCGTCGGAGATCTTCAGGGCAACACGGACCGGCTGGTGGCCTGCACCAGGCAGGCCGCCGGGCACGGCGCCCGCATCGTCGTGTTCCCTGAGATGATGCTGACCGGCTATCCGGTCGAGGATCTCGCGCTGCGCGCGTCGTTCGTCGACGCGTCGACGGCCGCCGTGGTGACGGCCGCGAAGCGGCTGGCCGACGCGGGGCTCGGCGGGATCGCCGTCGTCACCGGGTACCTGGGCCGCAAGGCCGGGATCACGCCGCGGGTCGGGCTGCCGTCCGGCGCGCCGCTGGACGCCGCCGCCCTGCTGCACGCCGGGCAGGTGGCGGTGACTTCGGCCAAGCATCACCTGCCGAACTACGGGGTCTTCGACGAGTATCGCATCTTCGTGCCCGGCGACACGCTGCCCGTCTTCCGGCTGCCGTCGGATACCGGCGAGCCGGTGGATGTCGCGATCGCGATCTGCGAGGACCTGTGGCAGGACGGCGGCCCGGTCGCGGTCACCAGGCAGGCCGGCGCGGGCCTGCTCGTGGTGCCGAACGCCTCGCCGTACGAGCGCGGCAAGGACGACACCAGGCTGGAACTGTGCCAGCGCCGGGCCCGCGAGGCAGGCGCCACGCTCGCCTACGTCAACATGATCGGCGGCCAGGACGAGCTTGTCTTCGACGGCGACTCGATCATCGTGGACGCGTCCGGGCGGCTGCTGGCCCGCGGGCCCCAGTTCACCGAGGCGCTGATCCTCGCCGACCTGGAACTACCCGTGGCGGACCAGGCCAGGTGTCCAGGCGAGACGCCCGCCGACGCCAGGGACGGCACGATAATCACGATCCAGCGGCTTGCCCTGGCTGACCCGGACGGGCTCGCCGGGGCAGCGCCAGTGCGCCCCGCGGCCGATGGTGCCGCGGCCGGCGGTGCCGCGGCCGGCGGCCTGCCGGTCGGCGGCCCGGCGGCCGGCCTGAGCTGGCCGCGGCTGAGTGACCTGGCCGAGGTCTATGCGGCGCTGGTGACCGGCACGCGGGACTACATCAGCAAGAACGGGTTCCGCTCGGTGATCCTGGCCCTGTCCGGCGGCATCGACTCGGCGCTGACCGCCACGATCGCGGCCGACGCGATCGGGCCGGACCGGGTGCACGTCGTGCTGATGCCGAGCCGGTACTCCTCGGATCATTCCGTCAGCGACGCCGAGGACCTGGTGAAGCGACAGGGCCTGCACGCCAGGACGGTGCCGATCGCCCCGATCGTGGAAGCGTTCGGCACCGAACTCGACCTGCACGGGCTGGCCGCGGAGAACCTGCAGGCCAGGATCCGGGGCATGGTCTTGATGTCGCTGTCCAACGAGGAGGGGCATCTCGTCCTGACTACCGGCAACAAGAGCGAGATCGCCACCGGGTACTCGACGCTCTACGGCGACTCCGCTGGCGGTTTCGGGCCGGTCAAGGACGTCACCAAGACGCTGATCTGGCAGCTGTCCCGCTGGCGCAACCAGGACGCGGAGGCTCGCGGCGAGACTCCCCCGATCCCGGAGAACTCGATCACGAAGCCGCCGAGCGCGGAGCTGGCTCCCGGGCAGCTCGACAGCGACTCGCTGCCGGACTACGCGGTGCTCGATGCCTTGCTCGACGACTACGTGGAGAAGGATATGGGCATGGCCGCGCTCACTGCCGCCGGCCACGATCCCGGCCTGGTCAGCCGGGTGATCAGGATGGTCGACCGGGCCGAGTACAAGCGGCGGCAGTACCCGCCGGGGCCGAAGATCACGGCGAAGAACTTCGGCCGCGACCGTCGCCTGCCCATTACCAGCCGCTGGCACGAGCCCTGTCCGGACGCCGGTCGTCCCGCGCAGTCCTGACTCCGCTGATCGATCGCATGCGCGACGTGCCCCCGGCGCCGGTCCGGGCGGGTGCACGCCGCGCTTGCAATGCCCGCATCAGCGGCCGCCCGCCGCGGCAGGTCGCGGCGCCCGGCGCGGGAATGGCGGGCCTGAAGGTCATTCCGGCGGCGCCCATGCCGTACCGAGGGCCACCATACTGAGGAGTCGGAGCATTTCGGGCTAAGGACGGGTGACATGCGGTTGCGGGCGGGTGTAGCGATCGATCTCGGCACGGTCAATACGCTCATCTGCGTCGCCGGCCGCGGGCTCGTCCTCGAAGAGCCCTCGGCGATAGCGATTGACCGGGCAACCGGCCGGGTGGCCTCGGCGGGCAAGGCCGCGGACGCCCTGGCCGGGAAGGAGCCCCAGGACGTCGAGGTCGTCCATCCGCTGCGCGACGGGGTGATAGCCGACCTGGACGCGGCCACCGCCATGCTGCAGGCGTTCCTGCGCCGGGCCCTGCCGCATCGCGGCCTGCTGCGGCCCTCGGCGGTGGTCTGCGTACCGGGCGGCGCTACCTGGGTGGAGCGGCGGTCACTGGCCGCCGCAATCGGGGCATCGAGGCCCCGGTGCACCGTAAGGCTCATCGACGAGCCGGTCGCCGCCGCTGCCGGCGCCGGCTTCGGCCTCGCCGACGGGTCCGGCGCCTTCATCGTGGACATCGGCGGCGGGACCACCGAAGCCGCGGTGCTGGCCGGCGGTTACGTAGTGCGTTCCCGGTCGCTGCGGCTGGCAGGCAACGCCATGGACGAGGCGATCGTGCAAGCCGTCAAGGCCGAGTTCGGCCTGCTCATCGGCCGCAACGCCGCCAGGGGACTGAAGATGGCGCTTGGCCTTGCCGCAGCCGAGACCGGCTGGGTGGAGGCGGTGGGCGTCGACGCGGCGCGCCGGACGCCGCGGGTGGAGCAGGTGCCGGGGCGGCTGGTGGCAGCGGCGCTTGAGCGCCTGGTCGCCAGGATCGCCGACTCGGTGCAGGAGATGCTGTCGGACATCCCGCCGAATCTCGCGGAAGACGTGGTGCGGGGCAAGATCCGCCTGGCCGGGGGCGGAGCCCTGCTCCCCGGCCTGGCCAGCAGGATCGAGGCGGCCACCGGCCTGCCCGCGCTCGTCGTGGACGACCCGCTGCGGTGCGTTGTCCGGGGGGCAGCCGAACTCCTCGACCGCGGCGACGGGCTCGCGGGGCCCCGGGCCGTCTGAACGAGCGGGACGAAGCTGTTCCGCCGTCGCCGAGGTGCTCAGCTCGCCGCGGACTCGCCGCGGACTAGCTGAGCAGCAGGACCGCGTAGCAAGCCAGCCAGTGCTCGCCCGGCATCGGTTTCCGTCCCGCATCAGCCCGGCAGTCCCGGATCGGCTCACAGCTCGACGCTGGTGCCCGGCTCGAGCCGGACGTACTCCGCGCCGGCCGGCCCGGCCGGTCCCGGCCCCAGCCGCAGCAGGCTCTGCATCAGGCCAAGCCCGTTGGCGTTGAGCAGCCCGTCGTGGATCGCGTAAGCGCGCTGCGGCGCCACCTCGCGAGCGTAGTCGATCATCTCGCTCACCTTGAGCCACGGCGCGTTGGCAGGCAGCAGCAGGGTGGCGACGTGGTGCTCGGGCACCGTCAGCGAGTCCCCGGGATGGAAGATCTCGCCGTCAACGGCGAATCCGGTATTCAGGACTACCGGAATGTCACGGTGAATCACGGCGTGTTCCTGGCCGTAGACATGGATATCGAATCCAGCGGCGGTGAACGTGTCGCCGTGGCTGACCACGTGCACCCGGGCGCCGTCGGCCGCGAGCTGCGCGGCCACCGAGGCATTGGTCCACACCTGCAGCCCGGCGTCCGCCGCCAGCGCGGCGCGCACGCTGGCCGGATCCAGGTGATCCGCGTGCTCATGCGTGATCAGGATTGCGGTTGCCCCGGTCAGCGCATCGGGGCCGCTCCAGATCCCGGGATCGATCACCAGGCTCGCGTCGTCCTTCTGGAGCCTGACGCAGGCATGCCCGAGCTTGGTAAGTCGCACCGCTTCTCCCTGCCGCAGTCGCGGATGTCCTGCCGCGAACATACCGGACTCGGCTGACGGCCGCCCGGTGGCCGCCCGGGCCTGTCCGGCAGGCCAGCATGTGCGGGGCAGGCCCGGCGGATCCACCTCGCTCGGGCCATCTGGTTACTCGCCGGCCTACCGACACGCCGGCCAGCCGGCCTGCCAGCCGCCGGGTGGCGGTAAACGGCTAGTCTCGACCCGATATCGATGCCGGGAATGGGCGTACTGGGCCTTGACCGTGATCTGGCCGCTTGTTACCTTCGCCGGGGTCACTGTGCCTTGGTCAGCAGGGGGGTCACCCAGTGGCGCCAGCGCAGCATGCCCAATGGCGGGCCGGCCTGAGCGAGAGGTGAGACACGGATGGGTGTTCGTAGATTGAGGCGGCATAGAGCGGCATGGGTGCTGATCCTTGCGCCCGTCATGAGCCTGGCCAGCCTCGGCATGGCCACGGCCGGCCAGGCCTCGGTCCAGGGTCCGGCGCGGGCGATGGCGAGCCGGGCAACGGTGCGGGCCAGCCACCCCAGGGTAGTGCAGCCCAACCGCGTCAACCAGCTGGACTGCAACGGCTACAGCACGAAGTACACGTCGCTCAGCCCGGGCGGGAGGATGCGCTGCACCGACCCCGTCAACCGGCACGGCAAGCTGGTCAACGGCAAGTGGCATGCCACCCGCTTCGAAGACAACGGCCACTACATCGGCCATGACGAGCCCAGCGTCAAGTTCATCTCGAACACGCCGGGGTCCGGTAACACGATGACCTACCTGACGAAGCTGCCGCGCGATCCCAGGCTGCAGCCGACCGCCTCGGGCAGCGTCACCAAGTATGGTGAGCTGAGCGTCGCACCATGGTTCGGGCTGCCGATCTGCGACCCGAAGTCCTATCCGCAGAATCCCTGTAAGCCAGACAGCGACAGCAACACCGGACTCGGCGCCAAGACCGACGCCGGATCCGCGTTCATGGAACTGCAGTTCTATCCGCCCGGTTTCGCGCCGTTCCAGGACAACGTCAGCTGCAGCCGCAACCAATGGTGCTCGGCCCTGAATATCGACAGCCTGGCGGCGACATTCAACTTCGCCTTCATCAACCCGGCCTGTACGGAACCCGTCAACTTCGCCTTCCTGCAGCGCAACGGCGTTCCTGCCGGGCCGCCGAGTCCGCAGCTTGCCAACGCCTCCACGCAGACCCCGAACGGCCAGACGCTGAAGATGAACTCGGGCGACGTGCTACGGGTCTCGATCAGCGACCCGCCGGGCGGGTTCACGACCAGGATCACGGACCTTACCACCGGCCAGACCGGCTTCATGGTCGCCAGCGCAGGCAATGGCTTCATGAACACCAACGTGAAGACCTGCAACGGGACTCCGTTCACCTTCCACGCCGAGTACGCGACGGCCGCGCAGCAGAACCAGGTGCCATGGGCCGCGCTTGAGGGCGGCGTGCTCATGCAGCAGGAGATCGGCCACTCCGAGTCCTGCAGCTCCGTGCGGCATCAGTTCCCGATCTCCATCTTGGGCGGCGGCTTCGTCGACAAGCAGGTGTTCCAGACCTGCATGGGCGGCTCTGAGGGCCGGCATGCGGTTGGCGAGGGCCCGTGCAATGCCAACACCGGCATCTGCGCGCACGCGAGAACGGAGGGCACAACCGGCCCGATCGCCTGCCCGAGTAACAATGCGGGCAGCGGCCAGAACTGCGAGTTCTCCGATGGTGCCTGCTTCAAGCAGGGCAACCGCACCGTGCTGATCAACGGCAAGGCGAGGCAAGAGCATTCGCCGGTCGCCTTCTGCGTCAACAACCTGTTCCAGAACGGAGACCTGGACTTCGACGGAACCGACTACCGGCCGGGCACCTGGCCGAACGGGACGGCAAACCAGCCGACCTCGTTCAGGTACATAGGCCCATTCGACCAGTCGGGGAATCTCTATCCGCAGATTCAGTTCGAGACGGACGTGCCTGCGTCCGAGTTCCTGTGCAACGTCGTCACTGGCAACAACTGCGACGTGAAGCCACTGGGCTCGAAGTTCTATCCGTTCTGGAGTCTCAACAACACCCAGCGCCTTGCGGGCACCGGAGCGCCAGGCGGAGCCTGCGTCTGGAACTTCGGCAACGTCCTGCCCGGCGTGACCAAGCAGGCGTTCGGCCAGGACGCCGAGTACGGCAACCCGGACGTCGCGCGGTTCGGCGGCACGAACACCAGCCCGGTCATGACCAACCCGGCGACTGCCGGCAACTGCACCAAGGTCACCATCTGACCGCCGGCGCCTGGCGCCATCGCCAGGTGCCCTGACAAGCACCAGCCCGGGCCTGCCCGGCACGTTCCCCGTGCCGGGCAGGCCCGGTGTCTGCGGCCGGGAACCCGCCGACTGCGGCACTGAGCGGGCTGGGCGCCGCCGACTGCCATATTCGGCAGGGAGGGTGATCGAGGATCACCTCGCCCCTCGGGCTCGTGTAACGCCAGATATACGGCGGAAACAGGCCGGCAGGCCGCCGCTGTGACGAGTCGCTGTGAGATTTGGCCAGTTCAGGGCCGGTTGCCCGTCGGGGCAACTGGGGTGACTCTGGTGGGTCGGTGAAGGACCCCTCCCAGGATCGTTCCAGCTTCTGTTGCAAGAGTGTCCCTGTGGGGCTTGAGCTGTCACCGACGCTGGGAATGAGAACGTCCCGTGTGCTCGGCACGCGAGCGTCCAGGCGCTGGCCGGGCGATGCTGCGGCCGTCGTCCTTCTCGTCGCGCTGCCGGTCATCGTTTTCGGGGTCCCCGCGCTGCTCGGGCATCCGGTTCTTCCCGGTGACGATCTGACGCAGAACTTTCCGCTGCGCGTGCTCGCCGGACACCAGATCAGAAACGGCCAGCTGCCGCTGTATGACCCGTACATCTGGACCGGCGCACCCTTGATCGGCGACTGGAACGCCGGTGCCGCGTACCCGCTCACGTTCCTGTTCGCCATCTTGCCAGGCACCGCCGCGTGGACGCTCAACATGATCCTCACCTGGGCGGCGGCTGGGCTCGGCATGTTCTTCTTCCTGCGGGCCCTTCGCCTGGCGAGCCTGCCGAGCCTGCTCGGGGCACTCTCGTTCGCGTTCGCCGGGGCCATGTCGGCCCAGGTGACCCACTTTGGGCTGGTGGCCGGCATGAGCTGGGTGCCTGCGCAGCTGCTCTGCGTATTGCGGCTCACAGAAGCCCGGAGCGCCGCCTCCAGACTTAGCTGGACCGGCGTCCTGGCCGGAGCGTTTGGCCTCACGATCCTGGCCGGCGAGCCGCGTGCCATCGACGACGCCTGTGTGATCGTTTTTATCTATGCGGCTTGGCGGATCGCACGCCAAGGGCGCCGCTGGGGCCCGGCGGCCATCTCAGTAGCCGCAGGCCTGGCGCTCGGCGCATGCCTCGGCGCGGTTCAGTGGATGCCCGGCCTGGCCCTCATCGGCACTTCCCAGCGAGCGGGGAGTTCGGTGGCCCTCTTCAATTCGGGCTCGCTCCCGCACAGATGGCTGCTTCTGATGCTGGTGCCCGATCTCATGGGCGGCTCCGGCTCGTTCGGGCAGCCGAGCTTCTTCGCGAACTACAACCTGACCGAGGTGACGGGCTACGTCGGGATCCTCCCGCTCGTCGCCGCGACCGTCCTCCTCAGCCGCTTCCGGCTGCGACCGCGGCCCCCTGAGTGGCTCGTGTGGCACTTCATGGCGCTCGTCGGGGTCGTCCTCGCGCTCGGCGGCAACACCCCCTTCGGGTCCCTGCTCGCTCATCTGCCCCTCTTCGGTGATCAGCGGCTGCAAAGCCGCAACATCCTCGTGGCGGACCTGGCGCTCGCCGTCCTGCTCGCATACTGGGCCGACCAGCCGCTCAGCGAGAAGAGCCGCCGGTTCCGGTTCCGCCGAGCCCACGGCAACCGCCGGATGGATCTGGAGACGGTCCTCGGTGTCCTGCCCCCGCTCGCCATGATCGCCATCGTCGTTCTCGGCCTTTCCTGGGGCGCAGGCCTCCTGCACTGGCTGAGGGTGAGCCCGGGTGCCGTCAACGCCGATGGCCGCCTCAAGCCGTGGCTTGTCCCGTACGCGCTGATCGGTGCTGGAGCCATCGCGTTCGTGATCTTCGGACGGCACCTTCATCCGAGGCTGCGTTCGCGCTGGCTTGGCAGTCTCATCGTCATTGATCTGGTCGTTTTCACGCTCCTCGGGGTGGTCGCGGTCCTTCCTGGTCTTGACAGCAGCGTGAATGCGACGGCCAGCCATGGCGCCGGGGCAGCCAACATGATCCCCTTTGGTCATCCCGGAGACCAGACAGCGGCACAAGCGCCAGCCCCGCGCCCGATCGCAGCGCTGGGATATTCGGGACGTTTCGCTATCTACGATCCTGACCAGCTCGATGCTCACGAGCTGCCACTCATGGGTTCGCCCGATCTCAACGCCATCAGCGCCACACCATCGGTCCAGGGGTATTCGTCACTAGTCGACGGCTTCTACGCATCGGCGACCGGGTCGCACCAAGCCATGGGCCAGGGGCAGGATGTGCTCGATCCCAGAGCCGTAAGTGACGGGACTCTCGACCAGCTCGACACCTCGATCCTGCTCACCGTGCCCAGCTACCTGATCACCGCTGCCGGGGGATCCGGGCCTTCCCCCGGACCACCCGGAGCCGGCCAGCGCGATATCGCTGCGGATCACCAGGCCACCTGGTACTTCGGCACACCAATTGAGGTGTCACGGCTCGAGGTGCCTGACGCGGATGCCAGGCTAGACGTGGCAGCCGGGACTCAGATCGGGCTCATGACGTCGGGTGGTTCGACACACTGGTTCCCTGTGAGCGCGCCGGGTGCTTCGCTGCTTGCGATCAGCCTTCCTCATCCGGTGATGAGCGTCGCAGTGGTCGCCCGGGCTGGCGGCAAACCAGCCCATCTCGGTCCGGCATCCGTAGCCGACTCGAACGGAAACGTGTTCGTAGCCGATGGTCAGCTTCAGAACGCTCTCCTGCCGCCACGGTGGGGATACGCCGGCCACGACGGGTCCTTTGCGGTCTTCGCCGACCACTTCGCCCGAGGCCCGCTCAGCCTCGAGGCACTTCCTGGGCGATCAACGTCAGGCGCATCGGCGAGACGTGTGGCCGGTTCAGCTGCCGAGCCGACGGCAGCTGCAGTGTTCTCTCCCCACGGTGTCCGCGTCGTTCGCTCTGTTGCGGCGACCGCGGGCTGGAGCGCCACCTGGCATCCCCGGCTCGGCCCGACGACCACACTGGTTGTCCGCCGAGCCGGTCTCGTCCAAGCCGTCGACGTTCCGCCCGGACCAGGCGTTGTGACCTGGAGCTATGTACCGCCACGGTTCACGGCCGGCTTCGCGTTGTCCCTCGGGGCGACCGCACTCATCCTTCTCCTAGTGGCCGGTCACCTCCTTCTCCTCGTGACCGGTCACCGTGCAGGCGCTGCTGGCTTTCGCGGCGCTGTGCCGGGCCGAACTCGGCCCAGCTGGCCTGGGTCCGCCTCGGGAGGGAGCGAGCCTTCTGAGGTTCCTTCCGCAGACCGACGAGACCCCTGACATCCAGATCTAGCGTCGAGTCCACGTGGCCCGCGGAATTGTGGACGCGGGCCCCTGACGCTACAGGGAGTCACCGTCATGATCAGGACCAGCCCGACCGATCTGCGGCCCGCCAGGCGGGTCGCCACCGCGTTCTGCGTTGTCGCCGTCCCGATCTTGGTAGGCGCGCTGGCCGCGCTCGTGCCATCGGTCGGAGACGGCAACGGGCGGCAGGTCTTCGCCGCCTTCCATGCTCATCTCGGCGAGGCGCGGGCCGAGCTGGCCGTGTCGGTGGCCGCCACTCTCGTGCTGCCGTTCTTCGTGCTGGGCCTTTACCGGCTCAGCGTCCGCGGCGCACCTGTGTTGTCGGGCGTCGGCTGCGTACTGGCCCTGGTCGGCTGGGAAGCCTTGGCGTTCGTTTCAGCTGGCGACGCCCTGATGTATGAACTGGCGGCGCGCGGTGGCAGTCCCACGATCTGGAGCCACTTCATGGCGAACCCGGCAATAGTGGTCATGACGCTGATCTTCGTCGTGGGCCACCTGGCGGGGACGGCGATGCTGGGCATCGCGTTGTGGCGTGTACTCGCGGTACGGCTGTGGGCCGCGTCCGCGATCGTCGCGGGTGATCTCGGGCACCTGGTCGCGCACACGATCGGAAGCCGCGGTCTGGACGTCGCGGCCTTCGGCCTGCTCGCCGTGGGCTGCGTCCCAGCGGCCCGAGCCATCCTGCGCACGCCCGATGACGAGTGGGACCTCCCGCCCCTGGGCGCTTCGGTGTCCGGCCGCATCACCGGCGCGAGCCAGCACGAACCACTCGCCGGGTGATCCGCGGTCGTCACGCCCGCCTGCGCTCATCGCTGCCGGGCGGGCGTGAGCCGGTCAGGTGCGCTCGTCCGGCCCACGCCCGCCGGTGCAGATCGCTGCCGGGCGGGCGTGAGCCGGTCAGGTGCGCTCGTCCGGCACCACGAACCCGCACTCATAGGCGAGCACCACGGCTTGCACCCGGTCGCGGAGCCCGAGTTTCATCAGGATCCGGCTCACGTGGGTCTTGACGGTGCTCTCCTCCACGACCAGTTCCGCCGCAATCTCGGCGTTGGCCAGTCCGCGGGCGACCAGTCGCAGCACGTCCAGTTCCCGCCCGGTGAGCTCCTTCAGCTGCGGCGGCAGGAACGACGCCGGGCGGACAGCGCGAGCGAACCGCCCGATCAGGCGCCTGGTTATGGACGGGTCGATCAGCGCCTCCCCGGCCGCGACGCACCGCACCGCGCCCACCAGCTGGTCGGGCGGCGCGTCCTTCAGCAGGAATCCGCTCGCACCCATCTTGAGCGACTCATAGACGTATTCGTCGGCGTCGAAGGTCGTCAGGATGATAACCCGGCTGGCTGAGTGCCCGAGAATGCGCCTGGCCGCGGTCAGCCCGTCCATGTTCGGCATCCGGATGTCCATCAGGACGACAGCCGGAGCCAGCGTGCGCACAAGCTCGACGGCTTCCCGGCCGTCTGCGGCCTCGCCGACCACGTCGATGTCCGGCTCGCCAGCCAGGATGACGCGGAACCCCGCCCGAACCAGCCGCTGGTCGTCGGCGATGACAACAGAGATCGGCCGGCCGGCCGCGGTGCTCGAACCGCTCGGAATGGTGGTCACGGCAACTCGCCCCTCGCAGGTCGATCACCGACCATGCTAGCCAAGCGCCCTCCGGGCAGCCTCCCTCTGACGGGGGACGGCCTCGCCGGCACGTCGTCCTCAGGAAGGACGCCCGGACCGCGGGTTATGCCTAACTTGGGATTGTTAGTTCGAGACGGAGGCTAGCGCCGGCGGCCTGGCCGCGCGGACAATGGATCGTCGGCGAAGGGGCTGCCGTGAACCGGATGAGCCTGGGCCGCTGGCTGTGGCGGCCCGTGTGGGGCCTGCGTGAGGTCGGCCGCGGCGACGTCATGCTCGCGGGGTTGCTGAGCCTGATCGCCATCGGCCTGGCCAGCGGAGTGCCGAAGACCGGGTATCCGCACGGCGGCGCGGTCGCGGCTGCGGGCGCGCTGGCCATGACGCTGCCCGTTGCGTGGCAGCGCCGGGCGCCGGTCGTGGCCGCGGCGACGGTGGCCGCGGCAGCGCCGCTGAACGGGCTGATCTTCGGCCCGATGGTCCGCTGCGGCGCCGCGCTGCCCGCGGTCTTCGCGATCGCGTTCTTTACCGGGACCCGATGCACGGGCCGCAGGCTGGCCGCCGGAATGATGCTCGGCCTGGGCGCGGTGATCGCTCAGGCGTTCTTCGACCCGGTGCTCGGCCCAGGTTTCCTGGTCGCGGGATTGCCCATCGTGGCGGGCTTCTGCCTCGCCGGGCGGCTGGCGCGGTCCCGCAGCCTGACAGCGGCGGAACTCCGGCAGCGGAACACAGAGCTCCGTGCGCAGCGGGAGCAGACCGCGCGGCTCGCGGTGACGGCCGACCGGACCCGCGTCGCGGAGGATCTCGACAGCTTCCTGCGCGACCGGATCACCGCGATGGCCCAGGCCGCGGCGGCGGGGCGCGAGCTGGTTGACCGCGACCCGGTCGGGGCGCGGGGCGCCTTCGCCGCTGTCGAGAACAGCGGGCGGGCCACGCTGTCGCAGATGCGCGAGGTCGTGGGCACCCTCAGGGAGGAGGCCCCAACCGAGCCGCAGCCAGTGCTCGCCCAGCTCGGCGACCTGCTGGAGCGCGCCACCAGCGCCGACGCCCGGCTGAGCGTCGCGGGCAGCCCTCGCGCGCTGCCCGCGGGCGTGGAACTGTCGGGATACCGCATCGTAGAGCATCTTCTCGGCGCGCTGGATGACGCCCCCGATGCGCGCATTGACGTACGGGTGCGGTTCGGTCCCGACGCCCTGGAACTGCGCGTGGCCGGCCCCGCGGGCCAGCAGGCAGATCCGGCGAGAACGTTCGCCGTCGCCCGCGAGCGGGCCGCGCTCCTGGGCGGCAGCCTGCGCATCGACACCAGCTCCGGCCGCTGTGACGCGCTCGTGCGGCTGCCGCTGACCCCCGGCCATGCCTGATGCCGTCAGCCATCTCTGGCGGGTGGCCGACAGCCGGCGCGGCGACACCATCCTGGCCCTCGTTCTTGCCGTTTTTCTGCTGTCCTTCGATATGGCTGCAGGTTTGCTGAGCGATGGGCGCCACCTGCTCTTTGCGGCATGCGGTGCCGGGATCTGCGGCTGCCTGATCGTGCGGCGCGCTCATCCCGGGTGGGCCGCCTCGGCGGCCGCCGTCCTGCTCGGCTTGACCGGGGTAGCGGGATCAGCCACTGGCGAGCCGTTCAGCGTGCTGTTTGTCCCGGTCTTCGCGCTGGCTTACTCGCTCGGCGCCGACGACCGCCTGGCCCGGCCGGTTCTCGTGCTCCTCCTGCTCATCGCCGGGCTGCAACTCGCGGTGGGTCAGTTCAACCCGTTCGTCGCCATGGTCACGGCTGGCCCGTGGGCAGCCGGGCTCGTCGCCCGGTCGCGCCGCCAGCTAACCGAGCAGCTGACTGCCCGCGGCCGCGAGCTGGAGGCAGAGCGGGAGCTGTTCGCGGCCGAGTCGGTCCGCTACGAGCGGGCCAGGATCGCGCGGGAACTGCACGACATCGTCGCGCACTGCGTCAGCGTGATGGTGATCCAGGCGAGCGCCGGGCAGCGGCTGGCCGCGACGGACCCGGCACTGGCCGCCGAGGCCTTCGACGCCATCGGCGAGGCCGCCCGGCAGGCCGAGTCCGAGATCGCCCGCCTGATCGA
>DATGVY010000434.1:0-2131 GCA_035299845.1 Streptosporangiaceae bacterium | reverse complement strand
ACGGAATGACCTGTTCCCTGCCCGCATGTCACCCGGCCTGGCGAGGAGCGCCGCGCCGTCCTATCCACGGTGACAGGCTGGGCACGGGCCCGGCGCGCCCGGCCGTGGCGGTGTGAGGCCGGGATTTCAGATCTGCCGTGGGACCTTCACGCGCGTGGGACCCGGGGATCTGCGAGTTATCGGTACTGCTGTGTACGGCCCGCCGGAGACCATAGACAATCGACAAGCTGGCCGGGCACTTCAGGCGACCGCCCCTAGACGATCCTCGACGCGATCGAGGATTCGCATGAGAAGGCTCGCTGCCTGCGCCGCTTCGGCCGCCTCTGACACATCGTCGTAGTCCACCTGGCGGTGACCAGGCGGGTGGCGAGGTACCGCATGCGCGCCAGCGAACATTGCCCGGGTCCCTTCCTGCTCTCCCTTTCACCGCCGGGGCGCCGGTCCGCCGGCCGCTGAGTCCGAAGGCCCTGGTCATCAGGCCGGCGCCGATGGCGTCGTTGCCGAGGCCCGCGAGCCTGCGTACCCGGACCTCTGCTGCCCGGATGGACGCGACGACAGCCTGCTCGCGCTTGCCGATCAGGAACTGCGGGCGGGCCCCGGTCTCGATCAGAGGGTGTTGCGGGGCCATGTCACCGTAAGTGACGCCTACCCCGAGCACGAACCGATCTGTACGCAAGCGGCTGCTCAGTGCCGGGCCAGCGGTGGCGCCCAGATAGGTCAATATGTCGCTCCGGCGGGCTGATGCGTGGCCGGGCCGGCTGGGGGCCGGATCACCTCGCGGGCTGGTCCCCGTGCTGATGCTCGGGTGCCAAGGGACGGCCCGCTGCTGACTCCAGCGGCGGCGAGGGCCTGGCCGCGCCGGGTCGAGCCGGTCGTCATCCAGAGGATCCTCGCCCCGCCGGCGTCCTTTCGGCTCTGGCGAAGCCCGCGACCTCACCGGAGCCGGCGAGCACCGGCGTGGTGGTGCGTGGCGTGCCGCGTGACCTTCGCGGGAACACCGCCGGTGAAGTGGTCCGGCAGGCCTCAGGCCACGACCGCGACGGCGGGAACGTCCCCGGCCGGCGAGCGACGCACGGCCAGCGTGGCGTTGTTCTGGCTGCGCCCGGCCGGCCGGTGCGTCCGGGAGTTTCCGGGCTGAGCTGCGCTGCCCGCTGAAAGCCAGCCACGGCCCCGGCCGTCGCGCCCGGGCCCGGGCTCGCCCGGCGACGCCGGGCACGATCCGCGGTGAGGATGCGTTGCAGTCACGTGCAACGTCGTGCCTGGCTCCGGCTCAGCTGAGCCGGGCGAGCGGCAAATCAAGATCTTCTTCCGGGAGCTCGTTCGCCCTTTTCCGCGCCGGCCGGTGAAGGACACGGTGCCGCCGCGGCCGCGCCCCGGTATCCGCATTCAACGTCATCAGCAGATGGTTTCGTTAGAAGGCTCGGTTCTCATGGGCAACATGCTGGCGTTCCTCGGCCGTGACATGGCGGTCGACCTCGGCACCGCGAACACCCTGGTGTACGTGCGCGGGCGGGGGATCGCGCTGAATGAACCGTCGGTGGTGGCACTCAATACGGATACCGGAAAGATCGTTGCGGTCGGCGTCCAGGCGAAAAAGATGATCGGCCGCACGCCGGGGAACATTGTGGCGGTCCGGCCGCTGAAGGACGGTGTCATCGCCGACTTCGACGTGACCGAGCGGATGCTGCGCTACTTCATCCAGAAGGTCCACCGCCGGCACCTTGCCAGGCCGCGGCTGGTGGTGGCAGTGCCCAGCGGGATCACTGGCGTGGAGCACAGCGCGGTGAAGGAAGCCGGGCACCAGGCGGGTGCCCGCCGCGTTTACATCATCGAAGAGCCGATGGCGGCCGCGATCGGCGCCGGGCTGCCGGTGTACGAGCCGGCCGGCAACATGGTCGTGGACGTGGGCGGCGGGACCACCGAGGTGGCGGTGATCTCGCTCGGCGGCATCGTGACCTCCCAGTCCATCCGGGTCGGCGGCGACGAAATGGACCAGGCGATCATCGCCTTCGCCAAGAAGGAGTACTCGCTCATGCTGGGCGAACGGACCGCCGAGCAGATCAAGATGGCGGCCGGGTCGGCCTGCCCGTCGCCAGATGAACCGCACGCCGAGATCCGCGGCCGCGACCTG
>DATGVY010000433.1:0-26441 GCA_035299845.1 Streptosporangiaceae bacterium | reverse complement strand
TCAGCGGCCGCGCAGGAAGAGGCTGGCCGCCTGGCGGAGGCCTTCGCGCAGGCACGGTCCCGTGCGGAGCGAGCCCAGCAGCAGTACGGGCAGGTCCAGGATCTCGTCTCCGGCCGCGATGAGGGCAGGGCGGACCTGGCGGCCGCGCACGAGCAGGCCAACGCAGCGCTCGCCCAGGCCGCCGCCAAGGTCGCCGCGCGGCGCGCCGCCGAGCATGCGGCCAGCGACCGGCGCGCCGCCCTGGGTGCGCGCGCCGAGGCGCTTGAGGAGGCGGTCAATCGCGGCGCGGATGCCACCGGGGTGCTGCTGGCCGCACGCGACCGGTTCCGGGGCGTTCTCGGCGCTTTCGCCGGCCTGCTGACCGTGGAAGACGGCGCCGCCGACGCGATCGCCGCGGCATTGGGCGCATCGGCCACCGCCGTTGCGGTCTCCGGCCTCGATGAGGCTGCGGCGATCCTCGTCGCGCTGAAGACCGAGGCCGCCGGCCGGGCTGACCTGGTGATCGCGGGCGGCCGGCCGCCAGAGGGCGCGAAGCCGGCCGCCGCAGGCCGCGTGCCCGTGCCCATGCCGCCCGGGGCGCGGCGCGCTCTGGACCTGGTCAAGGCTCCCGGCGAGTTCGCCCTTGCCGTCGAGGAACTGCTGGCCGGGGTCGTCGTCGCGAATGACCTGGCCGACGGCCTCGACCTGCTGCGGCGGCATCCGCAGCTGCGGGTGGTCACCAATGATGGTGACCTGATCGGCGCACACTGGGCGCGTGGCGGATCGGCAGGCGCGCCGAGCCTGATCGGCATGCGCGCGGCCGCGCAGGAGGCCGCCGCAGCCCTGCGCGAGGCGGTAAGGAGCTGCCAGCGCGCCGAACGGGAACTCGCGGATGCGGCCGACGAGGAGGATCGCGCCCGGCAGGCTTCGGCTGAGGCACTGGCCGGGCTGCAGGAGGCAGATGCCGCCGCCGCGGAGATCTCCGGCCGGCTCGGCACGCTGGCTGGCGCCGCACGGGCCGCCAGCGACGAGGCGGGCAGGCTGGCCGCCGGGATCGCCGCCAGCGAGCGCGCCAGCGCGAACGACCGGGCCCGGCTGGCCGAGCTTGAGCGCGTCCTCGCCGCGGCCGAGGCGGACGCCGACGCGGCCAGGGCCGCCGAGTCCGCCCCGCCCGCCACCGTGGGCGAGACGCGGGCCGACCGCGAACGCCTTGCTGAGCTGGCCGTGGCGGCGCGGAACGCCGAGATGGACGCCCGCCTGGACGTGCGGACCGTCGAGGAGCGCCTGCGAGCCATCACCGGGCGCGCGGATGCCCTGGCGGCGGCGGCCACCACGGAACGGCTGGCCAGAGAGCGTGCCGAGGCCAGGCGGGTGCGCCGCGAAGGCGAGGCCGCGCTGGCCAGCGCTGTGGCGTCGGGCGCCAGGTTCGCGGTGGCCAGCATCGAGCAGTCACGGGCGGTAGCGGACGCCGACCGGCAGGCTGCCGAACTGGCCAGCATCCAGCGAGATGACCAGCTGAAGGCGGTCCGGGGGCAGATCCGCGAGCTGTCCGGCGAGCTTGACCAGGTGGTGGACAGCGCCCATGGCGCGGAGATCGCCCGGGCCTCCCGCCGGATGCGGCTGGAGCAGATCGCTGCCCGCGCGGTCGATGAGTTCGCGGTGAACGCCGAAACGCTCACCGCGGAGTACGGCCCGCAGATCGGCGTACCGCAAGCTGACGAGAGCCAGCCCCGGCTGCCGTATGACCGGGCCGCTCAGGAGCGACGGGCGCAGGCCGCCCAGCGCCTGCTTGATCAGCTCGGCAAGGTGAACCCACTCGCGCTGGAGGAATTCGCGGCGCTCGAAGAGCGGCATGCTTTCCTCGTCACCCAGCTCGAGGACCTGAAAAAGACCCGCCGCGACCTGCTGACGGTGATCAAGGAGGTCGATGACCGGGTCCAGCAGGTGTTCGCCGCCGCCTATGCGGACACCGCAAGGGAGTTCGAGCACATCTTCGGCGCGCTATTTCCCGGTGGCGAGGGCAGGCTGGTGCTGACCGAGCCCGACGACATGCTCAGCACCGGCATCGACTTCGAGGCGAGACCGCCGGGCAAGAGGGTGAAGCGCCTGTCGCTGCTGTCCGGCGGCGAGCGCGCGCTGACCGCGATCGCCTTCGTTGTCGCGATATTCAAGGCCAGGCCCTCGCCGTTCTATGTCCTTGACGAGGTCGAGGCAGCGCTCGACGACTCGAACCTGCAGCGGCTGCTGCAGATCTTCGATGAGCTGCGGGAAAGCTCGCAGCTGATCATCGTCACGCACCAGAAGCGGACCATGGAAGTCGCTGACTCGCTGTACGGGATCAGCATGCGGGGAGACGGCGTGTCCACGGTGATCAGCCAGCGGCTGCGGGAACGCGAAAGCGCCTGAGCCTGGAAAATCTGCCAGACTAGGGCGGTCATGGCATACCTGATTCTTATCATCGCGCTCGCCGTCGTGCTCGCCGCCACGGGCAGCCTGCTGCTTGTCCGGACCCGCCGTAGCGGGCGGCCGCCGGCCCGGGTCACGGACCGTCCTGGCCGCACTGGCCTGCAAGATCGCGCTGACCCAGCGACGGCGAGCCGGGCCGAGGCTGGCGTGACAACGTTGCCGCCGGGCATCGACGCCGTGCCAGCGACGGAGCAGCCGCCAGTAGAAGCGCCACCGCCGTCGGCAGGCAGGCTGGTCCGGCTGCGGGGCAGACTGGCAAGGTCCCAGTCCGCCTTCGGCTCGGTACTGCTCAGCCTGCTTTCCCGCGCCGGTCTCGACGACCAGACGTGGCAGGAGATCGAGGACACGCTGATCACTGCCGACATGGGCGTGAGCCCGGCGCGCCAGCTGGTCGAGGACCTCCGCACCGAGGTCAAGGTGGCCGGCAGCCAGGGCACTGCCGACGTCCGGTCGCTGTTGCGGGCTCAGCTCATTGCCGCGATCGGCCCGGACATGGACCGTTCGCTGCATGCCAGCAGGCACGGTAACCGGCCTGCGGTACTGCTCGTCGTCGGGGTCAACGGCACTGGAAAGACCACTACCTGCGGCAAGCTCGCCCGAGTGCTCGTCGGTGACGGCCGCACCGTGCTGCTCGGCGCGGCTGACACCTTCCGGGCCGCCGCCGCCGACCAGCTGGAAACCTGGGGGACGCGGGTCGGAGCCAGGGTCGTCCGCTCCGACCGGGCGGGTGCTGACCCCGCGAGCGTCGCCTTCGAGGCTGTCAAGGAGGGCGTCGAGCTCGGCGTTGACACCGTCATCGTGGACACCGCAGGCAGGCTGCATACCAAGACCGGGCTGATGGACGAGCTTGGCAAGATCAAGCGCGTGATCTCGCGGCAGGCAGCGGTGGACGAGGTGCTGCTCGTGCTCGACGCGACCACCGGGCAGAACGGCCTTCGGCAGGCCCGGGTTTTCGGCGAGGCCGTGAATGTCACCGGGATCGTGCTGACCAAGCTGGACGGCACCGCCAAGGGCGGGATAGTGATCGCCGTGCAGCGCGAGCTTGGCGTGCCGGTGAAGCTCGTCGGCCTCGGCGAGGGCCCCGACGACCTGGCGCCGTTCGAGCCCGAGGCATTCGTGGACGCCATCCTCGGAACCTAGCCGCTGTCGCGCGGGCAGCTGCCGGGGCCGGGGCGTTCGTTTGCGTCATCTTCCTGACCTGGTCGCGCGGCCGGCTCGCCGCACTCGCCCGGCCTCGCCGTTGGAGACGATAGCCTGGCAGTGGCGAGCGCGGCTCTCAGGTGTGCCGTGCCAGCCGGGCGCGAGGCAACTGCGCAATCCAGTCGCGACGATTGCCGGCACCTGGCGCCGCTGACCCTGGCACCTGCGCGAGAACGGCAACTACACGTGTTCGAGACTCTTTCCGACCGGCTCACCCAGGTCTTCTCCGCACTGCGCGGGCACGGGCGGCTGTCGGCAGCCGACATCGATGCCACCTGCCGTGAGATCCGGATCGCGCTGCTCGAGGCCGACGTTGCGCTGCCGGTTGTGAGGGCCTTCATCGCCCGGGTCAAGGAGCGTGCGTCCGGCGAAGAGGTCGCCGCCGCGCTCAACCCCGCCCAGCAGGTCATCAAGATCGTCAACGAGGAGCTCATCGCCATCCTGGGTGGCGAAACCCGGCGGCTGCGCTTTGCCAAGGTGCCGCCAACGGTGATCATGCTCGCCGGCCTGCAGGGCTCGGGCAAAACCACGCTCGCGGCCAAGCTTGCGCTGTGGCTGCGTGAGCAAGGCAATACCCCGCTGCTCGCCGCCGCCGACCTGCAGCGGCCCAATGCCGTGCAGCAGCTGCAGGCACTCGGCGAGCGCGCGTCGGTGCCCGTGTTCGCCCCCTTTCCCGGTAACGGCGTCGGAGATCCGGTCGAGGTAGCACGCCGGTCACTGGAAGAGGCGCGGCACCGCCTGCACAACATCGTGGTCATCGACACCGCGGGGCGGCTGGGCATCGACGACGAGATGATGCACCAGGCCATCGCCATCAGGGACGCGGTTGACCCGGACGAGATCCTGTTCGTGGTTGACGCCATGATCGGCCAGGACGCGGTGATCACCGCGCAGGCGTTCCTCGACGGCGTCGGTTATGACGGCGTGGTGCTGACCAAGCTGGACGGCGATGCCCGGGGCGGCGCCGCGCTGTCGATCGCGCAGCTCACCGGCCGTCCTGTGATGTTTGCCTCAGCGGGCGAGAAACTCGAGGACTTCGACCTCTTCCATCCCGACAGGATGGCCTCGCGGATCCTCGACCTCGGGGATGTCCTGACCCTGATCGAGCAGGCAGAGCGGACCTTCGACGAGGACCAGACCGCGGCAATGGCCGGGAAGCTGGCCTCCGGCGAGGGCTTCACCCTGGAGGATTTCGTCGAGCAGCTGGCCATGGTGCGAAAGCTCGGGCCGATCGGAAACCTGCTGGGCATGCTCCCCGGCGCGGCCCAGAACCGCGAGGCGCTGAGCCAGGTCAGCGACAAGGATCTGGACCGCGCGGCGGCGATCGTGAACTCGATGACGCCCGCCGAGCGCCGCAATCCGAAGATCATCAATGGTTCCCGGCGAGCCAGGATCGCGGGCGGCGCCGGTGTCACAGTCGGCGAGGTCAACAGCCTCATCATGCGGTTCCTTGAGGGCCAGAAGATGATGCGCCAGATGATGGGCGGGGGGATGCCAGGAATCCCTGGCATGCGGCGCGGGCAGAAGGCCGGGAAGCAGAAGGCGAAGAAGAAGCCGAAGGGCGGCCGTCCCGGTGGTGCCCCTGGCGGCCGTCCCGCCGGCGGCCAGCCGGCCGGGACCGGAAATGGATCTCCAGGCGCGCTGCCGGGCGGACCCGCCGGATTCCCCGGCCTGCCCGGCGGCATCCCGGGCGGCCTGCCCGGCGGCCTTCCGGGCGGGAACCGGACGTTCCGGATGCCGGCTCCAGGACAGGGCGGACCGGGCAGCCCGCCGCCGAACCTCCCGCCCGGATTCCGCGGGCCGGCGCCGAGCCGTCGGGGTCGGCAGGGCAAAAAGGGCAGGTAGCCGGCCGGCCGGGTCCGGACGGTAATTACGCTCCAGCGGAAAGTGTCTGGCACAATGTGACCGCAACTGTCGGCCCGGCGAGACCCTCTCTGACTCGCTGGGCCGCGCCCATCCGGGCGGCACGGCCGGTCCCCACCCGGCATCCTTGCCGCCCGCACCCGAATCCGCTGGGAGAAGACCACAGCCGTGGCTGTCAAGATCAAGTTGAAGCGCCTGGGCAAGATCCGGGCGCCCTATTACAGGATCGTCGTTGCCGACGCGCGCACCAAGCGGGACGGCCGGGCGATCGAGGAGATCGGCAAGTACCACCCGAAAGCCGAGCCCTCATTCATCGAGGTCAACTCGGAGCGGGCACAGCACTGGCTGTCCGTTGGGGCGCAGCCCACCGACCCGGTCAGGAAGATTTTCGAGATCACCGGCGACTGGCAGAAGTTCAAGGGCCAGCCGGGCACCGAGGGCACGCTGAAGATGGCGGTGCCCAAGGCGGACCGGAAGGAAATCTTCGCCGCCGCTGTGCAGGAGACGCTCGGCGACGCGGCTGCCAGCCCCAAGGGGCGGGCGAAGGGGAAGCCTGGCGACGCCGCCAAGGCGGAGCCCGCGGCGAAGCAAGCCTCGTCCGCCAAGGCGGAGCCCGCGGCGAAGCAAGCCTCGTCCGCCAAGGCCGACAAGCCGGCCAGGCAGGCAAAGGCCGCTGATCAGCCGGAGAAGGCGAAGGCGGGTGACGCCAAGGCCGCTGACACGGCGAAGGCGGCGGACGCCAAGGTCGCCGCCGGGCCGGCCGGCGATGAGCCAGCCGGCCAGCCGGGGAGCGGAGACTGACGTGCTCGAGGAGGCCCTGGAGCACCTGGTCAAGGGCATCGTCGAATACCCCGACGATGTCCGGGTCGAAAGCCGCGGGCTGCGCCGGGGCCGGGCACTTGAGGTGCGCGTTCATCCCGAGGACCTCGGCAAGGTCATCGGGCGGGGCGGTCGCACCGCCAGGGCGCTGCGGACGGTGATCGGGTCCCTGGCCGGCAACCTCTATGTCCGGGTCGACCTGCTGGATGTCGACGAGATCCGCTAGCCGGACATGCAGCTAGTCGTCGGCCGGGTGGGCAGGCCGCACGGAATTCGCGGCGAGGTGACCGTGCAGGTCCGCACCGACGAACCGGACCTGAGATTCGCGGCGGGCTCAGTCCTGGCGACGGAGCCCGCCGCCCGCGGCCCGCTGACGGTGGTGTCATCGCGGTGGCATTCGGGGCGGCTGCTCGTCAGCTTCGCGGGATCGGCCGACCGGAGTCACGCGGAGAGTCTCACCGGCACCCTGCTCGTGGTCGACTCGGCCGAGGTGGGCCCGCCGGAGGATCCGGACGAGTTCAACGATCATGATCTGATCGGGCTGCAGGTCCTGACGACGGCGGGCGATCTGGTCGGTACCGTCAGCGATGTCCTGCATCATGGCCAGGACCTGCTGGTCGTCCAGGCCGTGGCAGGGCCATCGCCGGAGGCGCTTGTCCCGTTCGTTGCGGCGATCGTGCCCGAGGTCGACATCGCGGCCGGACGGCTGGTCATCGATCCCCCACCGGGACTGCTCGAGCCGGGCGTCGGCGGCTAGGGCTGGCCGGCGCTCGGCAAGGGAGGAGGTGCCGCCCTGCGCATCGACATCATCACGATCTTTCCCGAGTACTTCGGACCGCTCGGGGTCTCGCTGATCGGCAAGGCATCGCAGCGCGGAGACATCGTCTTCCGCGTGCACGACCTGCGGAACTGGGCCAGCGACGCGCATCACTCGGTGGATGACGCGCCCTACGGCGGCGGCCCTGGCATGGTCATGAAGCCCGGGCCATGGGGCGAGGCACTGGATGCCGTCGTTCCGCTGGCCGGCCCGGCCAGGCTCGTAGTGCCTAGCCCGTCCGGTCTGCCCTTTACCCAGCGGATGGCCGCCAGGTACGCAGGCGAGCCGCGGCTGATCTTCGCTTGCGGCCGGTACGAGGGGATCGATGCCCGGGTGGTGGAGGATGCCCGCGGCAGGATGCCCGTCGACGAGGTCAGTATCGGCGACTATGTGCTGGCCGGGGGGGAGCCCGCCGTGCTGGTGATGACGGAGGCGATCAGTCGGCTGCTTCCCGGAGTCATGGGCAACGCGCAGTCCGCGGCCGATGACTCGTTCGGCGGCGGCGGCGGGCCGATGGCCGGGCTTATCGAGGGACCGGTCTATACCAGGCCGCGAGTCTGGCGCGGGCGCGCGGTGCCGCCGGTGCTGCTGTCCGGGGACCATGCGGCCATTGCCAGGTGGCGCCGCGACTGCGCGCTGCGGGTGACGGCCGCCAACCGGCCCGATCTTGCTGCCAGGCTCGCCGCCGGGCGGATCGGCGTAGCCGACTCTGCCGCCCCGTCCGGGCCGGCCGGACTCGACGCCCGGGACAGGCAGCTGCTCCTCGAGGCTGGCTTTCCGGTCAGCGGCGAAGATGTGGCACACTGAAAGCCGCCGCCTCGCATAGGCTGACTCAGCCGGGGCGTGCCAGGGGGCCGCCGCCTCCGCCGAAGAGACCGAAGCCGCGCTCTTGCAGGCGTGCGCGTGATGAACGACTGAGGAACCACAGCGATGCACACCGCCATTGCCGAGCTGGAGCAGGCACAGATCCGTTCGGACATCCCTGAGTTCCGCCCCGGCGACACTCTCAAGGTGCACGTACGGGTCGTGGAAGGCAGCCGGTCCAGGATTCAGGTCTTCCAGGGTGTCGTCATCCGCCGCCAGGGCGGCGGCGCGCGCGAGACCTTCACCGTCCGCAAGATCAGTTATAGCGTGGGGGTGGAACGGACCTTCCCGCTGCACAGCCCGTCCCTCGACAAGATCGAGGTAGTCACTCGCGGCCGGGTGCGCCGGGCCAAGCTTTACTACCTGCGATCGCTCCGCGGCAAGGCAGCCAGGATCAGGGAACGCCGCGACGTATCGGCACGCTAGGAATGCGCGCACGACCGGTGACCGGGCACGGCCGGGAACCGGAGCCGCCAGGGAGCCGCTGGACGGCAATTTCCGCGGCTGCGCTGAGCGGGCGCCCTCGGATACCAGGTTGCGTGACCGGATGGCCGGCCGCGCGGAGAACGCGAGGGTGATACGGGATGTTCTGCTCGGTTAAAGGCAATATCGGCGGGATCATCGCGCGCGGGCTCGCCGCATCCTGCGGCACTGCCATCGATAATGCCGACCGGCCGGGCTAGGCTCGAATGCGATGATGGATGATCAGAGCACCCATGACTGGGCCTTGACCGAGACGGGCCATGACGGTAAGCGGGGCAGTGCCGGCGCCCCGCCAGATGGCCAGGCACCGGGGGCGGAGCCGCCAGGGCCGGTCCAGGCACCTCAGGGAGCGCCTGGCAGTGAGGACGCGGCGGACGCTGGCCAGGACGCCAAGCGAACAGCGCCGGAACGCGCGAAGGGCAGATCGTTCTGGCGCGAACTGCCGGTACTTATCGTCATCGCCCTCGTTATCGCGCTCCTCATCAAGAGTTTTGTCGTCCAGGCTTTCTACATACCTTCGCCGTCGATGGAGCACACGCTCAACGTCGGTGACAAGGTGCTCGTGAACAAGCTTGTCTATCATTTTCGCTCTATTCAGCCGGGCGATGTCATCGTCTTCAACGGAGCGGGCTCGTGGAATGCGCTCCCCCCGGTCACCAAGTCCAGTTCGGACCCGCTGGTGCGGCTGTACGACGCGGCGGTGCTCCCGTTGTTCCGCTCGATCGTGGGACTGTTCGGCACCGCACCGGGGCAGCAGGACTACATCAAGCGGGTAATCGGGATGCCGGGTGATCATGTGGCCTGCTGCACCTCGGGCCTCGTCACCGTCAACGGCGTCCCGCTGCGCGAGAAGTCCTACCTCTATCCGGGCGATATGCCATCGACGTCGCATTTCAGCATCACCGTGCCGCCAGGCCGGCTGTGGGTGATGGGCGATCACCGCCTCGTTTCCTACGACTCGCGGGGCCACCTCAGCTTCCCGGGCGGCGGGACGATTCCCGAGAGCCAGGTGGTCGGGCGGGCGTTCATGATCGTCTGGCCGCCGAGCAGGTGGCGCATCCTGCCTATTCCGGCGACGTTCGGACAGCCGGGCATTGACAGCGCGAAGGCTGCCGCGGCCGGCTCCGCGGTGGTCGGCCAGGATGTGGCACTCACGCCGACGGCCCCGTATCTCCCGCTTGAGCTTGGCTTTGCCGGGGCACTCCCGGTTACCTGGATCCAGCGGCAGGTGCGGCGGCGGGTGCGCGGGCGCCGGCGGCGCCGGGCGCCGCGGTGAGGCCATGCCCGCGTCACAATGGCGGCATCCCGGCCTTACGCCCCGGCGGGCCGCAGGGCTCGCGGGGTACGAGCGCGTCCTGGCGCGGGCGGGCCTGTCGCCGGTAGCCGGGATTGACGAGGCGGGCCGTGGCGCCTGCGCCGGACCGCTGGTGGTCGCCGCGGTCATCCTCGACCCGGGAAGGTTGTCCGGTCTCACCGAGCTCGCGGACTCCAAGGCGTTGTCGCCGGCCACTCGCGAGGTCGCCTACCTGCAGGTGATGGCATCGGCCGTCGCCTGGCACGCGGTGGTGATCCCGTCCACTGACATCGACAGGCTAGGCCTGCACGTCTGCAACCTGACCGGTATGCGGCGCGCGCTTGCCGGGCTGAACTGCCGGCCCGGCTACGTGCTCACGGACGGTTTCCCGGTGCGGGGCCTGGCCGTTCCCGCCCTGGCCATGTGGCAGGGGGACGAGGTAGCGGGCTGCGTGGCCGCGGCATCCGTGGTGGCGAAGGTCACCAGGGACCGGATCATGACGGGCATGGACGCGCGCTACCCGGCCTATGGCTTCGCCGCGCACAAGGGCTATTCCACCCGCGCCCACATGGGCGCGCTTGCCGCGTACGGCCCCTGCCCGGAGCATCGTTACTCCTTTGCAAACGTGATCGGGGCAATCGCCGACCGGGCCGGGGCGCGAGCCGGGACGCGAGCCGGGGCGCAGAGCCGGGAATGGGCGATCGCAGGTCAGCCAGGCGGGTAGCGTCATGTGGTCCGGTGGTGCGGCCGGGAACCCCGGCCGATACTGGAGGAGAATGGCCCTATGGTTGACCTGATCGCCGGCCGTGCCCCCGGCAACGGGCCGGTCAGGAGGGGAGAGCATGAGCGCGGAAGATCTCGAGAAGTATGAGACCGAGATGGAGCTTCAGCTCTACCGCGAGTACCGCGATGTCGTCGGGCTGTTCAGCCACGTGGTCGAGACCGAGCGACGGTTTTACCTCACCAACCAGGTGGAACTCAACGTCCGGACGGCCGACAACGGCGAGGTGTACTTCGAGGTCACCATGCAGGATGCCTGGGTGTGGGATATGTACCGCCCCGCGAGGTTCGTTAAGAATGTACGGGTAGTCACCTTCAAGGACGTCAACATCGAGGAACTCGCCAAGAGCGACCTGCAGCTGCCCGACGAGAAGGAGCAAGGCTTCTCCTGACGACCGCAGCGTGCCCGCCGGGCGGGCCCCCGGCTGGCCGGGGCGGCAAGGCTCGCAGCCGGCGTGACAACCGGCAGGACAGGCCCTGAGCCGCGATCGGGCACGAAAGTCGGCGGACAGTCACCTGAGCCGCGGTCGGGCACGAAAGCCGGCGGACAGTCACCTGAGCCGCGGTCGGGCATCTAAGCCGGCCGGACCGACAGTCCGCGCCCGTCATCCACAGCAGGCCGCGTGCTCGCTGCCTGCTCCACAGCATCTGGCGCGCGTAAGCCAGGCACCCCCCGAATCCGGCAGCGTCGGAGCCGGAGGTGGTGTGGCTTGAATGCCAAGGATGTCCTGGGCAAGCAGGGCGAGCAGCTGGCTGCCGAGTACCTGCAGCGGGCCGGCCTGCGGATACTCGACCGGAACTGGCGGTGCGCCGAAGGCGAAATCGACATCGTGGCGGCCGAGCGCCGTGCGCTGGTTGTCTGTGAGGTGAAGACCCGCTCTGGCGTCAGGTACGGCACGCCGCTTGAGGCCATCACCCGGCAGAAGCGGAACCGGCTGCGGAGGCTTGCTGTCCGCTGGCTGGTCGCGCACGGGGTGCTGTTTGACGAGATCCGCATTGATGTCATAGGCGTGCTGCGGGCCGAGTCCGGCGACTTTACCGTGGAGCATGTCCGGGGGGTGGGCTAGGTGCCGCTGGCCCGGACCCACTCGATCGCGCTGGTGGGTGTCCAGGGGCACCCGGTCGAGATCGAGGCCGACATCGAGAACGGCCTGGTCGCGCTGCTCCTGGTGGGCCTGCCCGATGCCGCGCTCCGCGAGGCCAGGGACCGGATCCGCGCGGCGATCGTCAACAGCAGGGAAGCCTGGCCGCAGCGCCGGATCACGGTCGGCCTGTCGCCGGCCAGCCTGCCCAAGCGCGGCAGCAGCTTCGACGTCGGCATCGCGGTGGCCATCCTGGGCGCCGCCGATGTCCTGCCCGCGGCGAGCCTGGCGGACCTGCTGTTCATCGGCGAGCTGGGGCTCGATGGCAGGCTCCGCCCGGTCCGCGGCGTCCTGCCTGCGGTGGTGGCGGCCGCGGCGGCCGGGTTCGGCACCGTCGTGGTGCCGGCTGACAGCGCTCCCGAGGCGGCGCTCGTTCCTGGCGTCCGGGTCCTTGCCGCGGACAGCCTGGGATCGCTGCTCGGCTGGCTGCGCGGCGGCTGCCCGGCGGACGGCGCGGCGGGCGCGGCGGTATGGCAGGGCGGCTCGCTGCCGCCAGACGGCGGCGGTCCCGGCCCGGCGGGGGCGGCGGAGGTTCCCGGCCGTGATCTGGCCGAGCTGGTGGGGCAGCCGACCGCCAGGCGAGCCGCCGAGATCTGCGCGGCCGGCGGGCATCACCTGCTGCTGCTCGGCCCGCCCGGGGTCGGCAAGACGATGCTCGCGGAGCGGCTGCCCACGATCTTGCCGCGGCTGGAGCCTGCCGCCGCGCTCGAGGTCACGGCTATTCACTCGGTGGCTGGCACGCTGCCGCCGGGCGGCCCGCTGCTGAGCCGGCCGCCGTTCTGCGCGCCGCACCACACCGCGACGAAGGCTGCGATCGTCGGCGGCGGCAGCGGGATCATCCAGCCTGGTGCGGCGTCGCTGGCCCATCACGGCTGCTTGTTCCTTGACGAGGCGCCGGAGTTCGCCAGGGACGTCCTCGATGCGCTCCGCCAGCCGCTGGAATCCGGCGAGGTCGTGGTCGCCCGGTTGGGGGTTACCGCGCGGTTCCCGGCCAGGTTCACGCTACTGCTCGCGGCCAACCCGTGCCCGTGCGCGCGGTCGGCGGCGGCGGTGTCGTCCGCGGCGGCACGGTCGGGGTGCACCTGCCCGCCGGCTGCGCGCCGCAGGTACCTGGCCAGGCTGTCCGGACCGCTGCTGGACCGGGTGGACGTAAAGGTGGAGTTCCTGCCGGTCGGCCGCGCCGAGTTGCTGAGCGACCGGCAGTTCACCGAGCCGAGCTCGGTGGTGGCCAAGCGGGTGGAGCTGGCCAGGCAGCGGACCGCGTTCCGGCTGCGCGGGACTCGCTGGCGGCTCAACGCCGAGATCCCGGGCAGCGAGCTACGGCGCAGCTACGCGCCCGCGCCGGGCGCGCTCGCCCCGCTAGAGCGGGCAATGGACCTGGGCGAGATCAGTGCCCGCGGCGTTGACCGGGTGATCCGGCTGTCCTGGACCGTCGCGGACCTGGCCAATGTCGCCAGGCCGACGATCACGGAGGTCAGCTATGCGCTGGGACTCTGGCTGGGGGCTGCGGCATGACCAGCGTGACCGATGAGGAGCGGCTGGCCAGGGCCGTCCTCAGCCATGTGGCCGATCCTGGTGACCTCGTGCTTGGCGCCCTGCTGCGTCGCTGCTCGCCCGCCGAGATCGTCACGGCCCTGGCCGCCGGGCAGCACCCGCTGGCCGGCCAGCCAGCGGAACCGGTGGGCGCGCCCGCACACTTGGGCGCACTTGAATCAGCAGGCGCGCTGCCTGCCGGCGGGCCATCGGCCGCAGGCAGGCTGCCGGAACCGGTCGGGCTGTGGGAAATCGGCGATCTGCGGGCGGCCGGCGATCTGCGCGCCACCGGCGATCTGCGCACGGTCGGCGATCTGCGCACGGCCGGCGATCTGCGGACGGCCGGAGTGGCACGGGAGGCTGGAGTGCCACCGGGGGCTGGCCCTAGGCCGGGGTCTGGCGGCCCTGGTCGCGGTCGAGCGCGGGAACGCAGCTGCATCCCTGGGCTGGACCGCGCCCTGCAGCGGTGGGCAGCGCGCATCGGCCAGGCACCGACGCCCGCCCAGCTCGCCGAGTGGCGCTTGAACGGCCTCCGGCTCATCTGCCCGGGAGACCCTGAGTGGCCAACCCAGCTGGAGGCGCTCGGCGATGCCGGCCCGGTCGCGCTGTGGCTGCGGGGCAATGCCGACCTGCGCTTCGCCTGCCTGCGCTCGGTGTCCATCGTCGGCTCGCGTGCCGCGACGGCCTACGGCTCGCATGTCAGCACGGAAATGGCGGCGGCACTGGCCGAGCGGGGCTGGGTGATCGTCTCCGGCGGCGCTTTCGGGATTGACAGCGCCGCCCACCGCGGTGCCCTGGCCGCCGACGGCGTCACCGTGGCCGTCCTGGCCAGCGGGCTGGCTTACGGCTACCCGAAGGGCCACTTCGAGCTCTTCAACGCCATCGCCGCGCAAGGAGTGCTGGTCAGCGAGATGTCACCGGACCGCAGGCCGACCAGGCCCGGGTTTCTCATCCGGAACAGGGTGATTGCCGCCCTGAGCCGCGGGACTGTCGTGATCGAGGCTGCGCTGCGCAGCGGCGCGCTCAGCACCGCGGTCCGCGCGCGCGATCTGTGCCGTCCGCTGATGGCCGTCCCCGGGCCGGTGACCTCGGTCATGTCGGCCGGCTGCCACGAGATGATCAGGGAATGGGGCGCGATCTGCGTGACCGGCGCCCGCGATGTCCTTGAACATGTCTCGCCGGTCGGCGAGGAACTCGGCGGGCGGCGGCGAGGTCCGGCGGTACCGCGTGATGACCTGGACCCGGCCACGCGCGCCGTCCTTGAGGCCGCACCGGCCCGTGGCGGCAGCGGCCCCGCATCGATCGCAGTGTCGGCGGGCGTGGACCTGGACACGGCCATCCGGTGCCTGGGATCGCTCGCCGCCGCAGGCTTCGTCGAACGGTCGGACAAAGGCTGGCGGGCCAGAAACGACCGGTGATCGGCTGGGGCAAGCCCTTGCCGGGTGGAGAGGCCGCAGCTGCCGGCTGCCGCCCCTCCAGCGACCAAGGCAGAACTCAGGCGCTGCCGGAGGCTAGCCGACCAAACTACCCGGGCTGTTCTTGCGGCAGCCCGAACGTCACGAACAAGCGCGGATCCATGAACGCAACGATCCTGGCGATGCCCGTGCCGGTGATCGTGAGCACCTGTATGGCGTGCGCGTGCGGGACGCCGTCGCTGCCAGGCAGGTAGGTTGCGATCGCGGGATGGCCGTTGGCGCCGGTCGGGACCGTCCGCCAGATGCCGCCGATACCCCGTGTCCTGGCGGCGAGGAAGCGCGCGACGGCCTCGCGGCCGGAGAACCAGGTCAGGTACGGCGGCATCTCCAGCTCGGCGTCCTCGCGCAGCAGCCGCATGAGGGCGGTCACATCGGCGTCCTGAAAGGCGGTGACGTACTGGTCAAGCAGGGCGCGCTGGCCCGCATCGCCGGGCTCGGCGATCTCGTTCTCGACCGGCGCCACCTGTTCCAGGTGCGCCCGCGCACGCTGCAGCAGGCTGTTGACCGCAGCCGTTGACGTGCCGAGCAGCTCGGCGACTTCGGCCGCCCGCCAGGCCAGTACGTCACGCAGGATCAGCACGGCCCGCTGCCTGGCGGGCAGGTACTGCAACGCGGCGATGAACGCGAGCCGGATGCTGCCCCTGGACGCCACGATGGCCGCGGGGTCGCCGGGCTGAGAGCCGATCAGGGTGTCGGGTATCGGCTGTAGCCAGGCGACCTCGGAGCGAAGCTCCAGTGCCGCCTCCGGGTCGTGGCTCGGGTCGCCGAGGCCCGACGGCAGGCGGCGGCGACGGCGCTCAAGCGCGGTCAGGCAGGCGTTGGTCGCGATCCGGTACAGCCAGGTGCGCAGCGAGGCCCGGCTGACGTCGAATTCGTCGTGTGCGCGCCATGCCCGCAGGAACGTGTCCTGCAGCATGTCCTCGGCGTCGTGGATCGACCCGAGCATCCGGTAGCAGTGCGCCAGCAGCTCTCGCCGGAAAGGATCGACGCGGCGCGCGAATTCGTCGCTGTCCGCGAATGCATGCGCCGTGACTGTCATCGTGCTCCCGCTGATTGCCGCGGGATCTCCCGCGGTTCGTGACATGTGCTTTCAGATCCGCCAGCTCTGTGCTTGCCGTCCACCGTGTATACCCGGCAGCCGGGCAGAAGTCATCGGTCCCGGCGGCCGGCCGATGAGTTTTCGGTGCCCGCCGGTATGTACAGCCGAACTCGCAAACGCGACATCACCAACCGGAGGTCATCATGAGCAACACAGTCGTCGTGCGCTACACAACGCGGGCCGACGCCGCAGCGGAAAACCAGCGGCTGGTGGAGCGGGTGTTCGCCCAGCTCGCCGAGGACGATCCAGGCGGCCTGCGGTACGCGACGTTCCGGCTGGCGGATGGCGTGACCTTCGTCCATGTCGCCACGATCGAGGGCGAGGTCAACCCCCTGTCGAAGAGCAGCGCCTTCGCGGATTTCCAGCGCGACATCGGCAGCCGCTGCGCGGAGCCCCCGGTGGTGGCCGACGCCACCGTCGTCGGCTCCTACCGCTGGCCGACCGGGTAGCCCGCATGGGCGCGCCTGCGCGCCGCCGGCCCGGCCGGTGGCTGACACTGGGACGATGGAGCAGCCGCTGCCGGACCGCCTGGCCCGGCGGCTGGCCGCGTTCGATCAGCATCTAGCGGCGGAACGCGGACTGTCGGCACATACCGTACGGGCCTACCTGGGTGACATCAGGTCCCTGCTTAGGCACGCTGGCCAGGCCGGGATGACCGACCTGGCCGGGCTGGATGTCGGCATGATCAGGGGATGGCTCGCCGCGCAGCATGCCGCCGGCCAGGCGCGCAGCACGCTGGCCCGTAGGGCCGCGGCGGCGCGGACGTTCACCGCGTTCGCGGGTTCGCGCGGCTGGCTGGCCACTGATCCTGGGCCGCTGCTCGGGACGCCGAAGGCGCAGCGTCACCTCCCGCAGGTGCTGGCCGCCGACCAGGTGGCCGCCGTGCTCGACGCCGCTGGTGGCCGCCACTCGGGCGGGGAAGCCCCGGCGGCCGGGCGCGGCGCGGCCGCCGGGCGCCGGCCAGCACCCGGGGAGCGTGATCACGCCGATGACGGCGCGGCCAGCGGCCAGGATCCGGTCGCCGGTCAGGATCCGCCCGCCGGTCAGGATCCGGTCGCCAGCCGGGATCCGGTCGGTGGTCAGGATCCGTCCGCCGGTCAGGATCCGGCTGCCAGCCAGGATCCGGTGGCGGCCGTGCTCGACTGGCGCGATGCGGCCATCATGGAGCTGCTCTACGCGTCGGCGCTCCGGGTCAGCGAGCTGTGCGGGATCGACATCGGCGATATCGATGACGACCGCAGGACGGTGCGCGTGCTGGGCAAGGGCAGCAAGGAGCGAACTGTCCCGGTGGGCGTGCCCGCTGCCCGCGCCGTCCGGCACTGGCAGCGCAACGGCCGTCCGCTGCTCGCCACCGAGCGCAGCGGCCACGCCCTCTTCCTTGGCGCGCGGGGACGCAGGCTGGATCCGCGCACCGCCCGGCGGGTCGTGCATGCCAGGATCGCCGCCGTGCCCGGCGCACCCGATACCGGTCCGCACGGCCTGCGCCACTCTGCCGCCACCCACCTGCTGGAGGGCGGCGCGGACCTCAGGAGCGTGCAGGAGTTTCTCGGCCACGCATCGCTGGCGAGCACCCAGATCTATACCCATGTCTCGGTCGAGCGGCTGCTGGCCGCCTACCGCCAGGCGCATCCCAGGGCATGACCTCCCGGCAGGGCGGGCGGTTTCATGATCGCGGAAACTAAGTGGTGCCAGGGCCCGCCGGAATTTCCGTGATCATGAAAGAGGTGCTCTGCACTGGCCGACTTCGCGAGATAGATGAGGTCTACGGGGCTGAAGAGATCAATGAGATGGCCTGGGCTCGCGCGGGGCGGGTCGATCGACTCCAGCGTGATCAGCTGGACCATCACGTCGTTCGCCGAGGCGTCGTGTGCAGTGGTTGTCCGGGCTGGCAGGCGGGCAGGGGCATGTAGACTACGCACGGCCGGAGTAGTCCGTGTGATCATCAGGCACGCGCCGCATCGGCAAATTCGCGCGTCCGCTTGCCGCCAGGGAATCCGGCACCGGTTCCCAGGCGGAACGCACCTCTCCGGTCCGCGGGATCAGTAACCCGCGGCGGGGTCGTACGGGCGCCAGGACCAACCGAGACGCGCCTTCGCCCCGCGGCCAGGCGCACGACAGGAAAGGACACCGGCATGGCTCCGGTCGTCACCATGCGGCAGCTGCTTGAGAGCGGCGTGCATTTCGGACATCAGACCCGGCGCTGGAACCCGAAGATGAAGCGCTTCATCTTCACCGAGCGCAACGGCATCTACATCATTGACCTCCAGCAGTCGCTGGACTTCATTGACCGGGCTTACGAGTTCATCAGAGAGACTGTCGCGCACGGCGGGTCGGTGCTGTATGTGGGCACCAAGAAGCAGGCCCAGGAGGCTATCGCCGAGCAGGCCCGCCGGGTCGGGATGCCGTTCGTGAACCAGCGCTGGCTCGGCGGCATGCTGACCAACTTCACCACCGTCTACAAGCGGTTGCAGCGGCTCAAGGAGCTTGAGGAGATCGACTTCGACGATGTCGCTGGCTCTACCCGGACCAAGAAGGAGCTGCTGCAGCTCAGGCGCGAGCACGACAAGCTGGAGCGGTCGCTGGGCGGTATCAGGGACATGGCCAGGGTGCCAAGCGCGCTGTGGGTGGTCGACACCAAGAAGGAGCACATCGCGGTCAGCGAGGCGCGCAAGCTGGGCATCCCGGTGATCGCAATCCTGGACACCAACTGCGACCCGGACGAGGTCACTTACCCGATTCCCGGCAACGACGACGCGATCCGCAGCGTCGCGCTGCTCACCAGGGTCGTGGCGGACGCGGTGGCCGACGGCCTCATCGCCAGGGCGGGAGCCGCAGTCGGCGAGGAGAAGCCTGCCGTGGGGGCTGATGGCGTGCTCGGTGCCGAGGAACCGCTCCCCGAGTGGGAGCGGGCGCTGCTGGAAGGCGCCGGTGACGGTGCCGCCGCGAACGGCAGTGCATCGGCGAGCGGCACGGCGCCGGCGAGTGCTCCCGCCGCCAGTGCTCCCGCCGCCAGCGCCACCCCGGCAGCCGCAGCTCCCTCCGCGGGCACTGACACGGCGGCAGCCAGCGCGGCCCCATCGGACGGTTCAGCTGCGGCAGGCGGTTCGGCCACGGCAGGCGGTTCGGCCACGGCAGCCAGCGCGGCCCCATCGGACGGTTCAGCTGTGGCGGACGGTTCGGCCGCGGCAGGCGGTTCGGCCGCGGCAGGCGGTGGCGTTGAGCAGCCGGCCGATGCGGCCACCCAGGGAGCCGCGGCCGCCGCCGAGGACAGCGCGTCATCAGCTGACAGTGCGCAGGCGGCTGATGGTGCGCAGGCGGCTGATGGTGCGCAGGCAGCTGATGGTTCGCAAGCAGCCGGCGGCGCGCAGGCAGCAGGCGGCGCGCAGGCCGAGGCCGCAGCCAGTGGCTCGCCAGCTGAATCGGACTGACCACGCGACCCGGGATTCGCGGCTCGCGGTGCCAGCCAGGGTCAGCCGCCTCCCCGGCGAACCGCCCTACCCGGCCAGCCGGCCTCCTGACAAGACGGCCTCCTGACAAGACGAAGCGAGAGATGAGAAATGGCGAACTACAGCGCCGCTGACGTGAAGCGGCTGCGCGAGCAGACCGGCGCCGGCATGCTCGATTGTAAGAATGCCCTGGTGGACGCCGCCGGTGATTTTGACGCCGCGGTGGAGGCCCTGCGGCTCAAGGGCGCCAAGGATGTCACCAAGCGGGCCGGGCGCACGGCGGCGAACGGCCTGGTCACCGCGCAGCTTGATGGCACGAGCGCGGGCCTGCTCGTCGAGCTCAACTGCGAGACCGACTTCGTCGCCAAGACCGGCCAGTTCCAGCAGGCGGCGGCTGATATCGCCAGCGCGGCGATGGCCGCCGGGGTCACCGACAGGCTTGCGCTGCTCGGCGTGGAGGTCAGGCCGGGCACGACGGTGCAGCAGCTCATCGAGGAGGCCGGTGCCGCGCTCAAGGAGAAGCTCGAACTCGGCCGGTTTGCCCGGCTCGATGGCGGTTACATCACGAGCTACCTGCACCGCTCCGACCCTTCGCTGCCGCCGGCCAGGGGCGTCCTTGTGCAGCTGGATTCCGCTGACTCGGAGACGGGCAAGGACATCGCCCAGCAGATAGCGGCGAGCATGCCCGCCTACGTCCATCGCGACGACGTTCCTGCCGAGGTCGTCGCGAAGGAGCGGAGGATCGCCGAGCAGATGACGCGCGAGGAAGGCAAGCCCGCCCGCGCGATCCCCAAGATCATCGAAGGCCGGGTGAACGCGTTCTTCAAGGAGGTCGTGCTCGTCGAGCAGCCCTTCATCAAGGATCCGAAGAAGACGATCAAGCAGGTGCTCGCCGAGCGCAAAGTTACCGTGCGCAATTTCGCGAGGTTCCAGATCGGCCAGGCTGGGTGAGCCAACGGAAAGAACGGCAACGCCTGACCCGGCAGCCGTCATGAGCGGAGGATGGGGCCCGTGCACGATGGCGCAACGCAACAGGATGGCGATGCGGTCTTGAATCACGCGGCCGCCGCGACGGAACATCAGCCCGCAGCCGGCGGGGACGCGCATCCGAGCTGGCACCGCGTAGTGCTGAAGCTCTCCGGCCAGGCGTTCGCTGGCGATGAGCCGCTGGGGATCTCCCCGGGCGTAGTAGGCCATATCGCCAGGGAGATCACAGCGGCAGCCCGCGAGGGCATCCAGATCGCGGCCGTTGTCGGCGGCGGAAACATGTTCCGCGGCGCCACGTTGTCCGCGCGGGGCGGCATCGACCGGTCCCGCGCGGACTACATGGGCATGCTTGGCACCGTCATCAACTGCCTCGCGCTGCAGGACGTGCTGGAGAAGCTGGGCGTGGAGACCCGCGTACAGACGGCGATCACCATGGGCCAGGTGGCTGAGCCCTACATACCGCGCAAGGCGATCCGGCACCTGGAGAAGGGCCGGGTCGTCATTTTCGGTGCCGGCCTCGGTGCGCCGTTTTTCTCCACCGACACCTGTGCCGCCCAGCGGGCACTGGAGATGGGCGCCCAGGCGGTGCTCAAGGGCACGCAGGTCGACGGCGTGTACGACGCCGATCCGAGTCTCTCGCCCGACGCCGTCCGGTTTGACCGGCTGGATTACGGCGAGGTGCTGCGCCGTGAGCTGCGGGTCATGGACGCCACCGCGGTCAGCCTCTGCATGGACAATGACCTGCCGATCGTGGTCTTTGATCTGATGAGAGAGGGCAATGTGCTGCGGGCGGTCCGGGGTGAGAAGATCGGCACGCTGGTTAGCCGGTTCGTCCGCTGATGACGGGCATCCGGCTGGCGGCGGGCGTGGCTTGGCTTCCCGGCCTGGCACCATGGAAGATGCCAGGCGCCCGCGGGCGCCCGCCGGGACATGGACGGACCCACAGGAGCCGCAGTGATTGACGAAACCCTCCTCGAGGCCGAGGAGAAGATGGAGAAGGCCGTCGTGGTCGCGAAGGATGAGTTCAGCGGCATTCGCACCGGCCGCGCGCACCCGGCGATGTTCAGCAAGATCACGGCCGAGTACTACGGGACGCAGACGCCGCTGAACCAGCTTGCTTCCTTCCACATGCCAGAACCGCGGATGGTTGTCATCCAGCCTTTCGACAAGTCATCGATGGGTTCCATCGAGAAGGCGATCAGGAATAGCGACCTCGGAGTCAACCCGTCCAACGACGGCGCGATCATCCGGGTGAACTTCCCTGAGCTGTCCGAGGAGCGCAGGCGGGAGTACATCAAGATCGCCCGGCACAAGGCGGAGGACGGCAGGATCTCCATCCGCAACATCCGCAGGCACGCCAAGGACTCGCTGGACAAGCTGGTCAAAGGCGGCGACGCGGGCGAGGATGACGGCCGCCGGGCTGAACGCGAACTTGACGACCTGACCCATACCTACATTACGCAGGTCGACGAACTGCTCAAGCGCAAGGAAACTGAGCTCCTCGAGGTGTAGCTTGCATCCATTCAGCCGGCGCGCCGGTCATCCAGAGGCGGGCCGGTGAGCGAGGGCAAGACAATCCGCACCGGCAGGAACCTGCCGGTCGCGCTGGCCGTCGGCGCGGCACTCGGCGGCGTTACCTTGCTGACTCTCTTCACCCTGAAGGTCACCTTCCTCGGCGTGGTCGCCATCGCGGTCGGGGTCGCCCTGCGGGAGCTGAGCCGCGCCTTCGGGACCCGTGAGATCGCCATGCCAGTGATCCCGATCGCGGCCGGCGGGGGCGCAATGCTGGGGCTGGCGTACTGGAGCGGCGAGCAGGCGGCGCTGGCCGCTTTCGTCGGGACCGTGATCGTGCTGCTTGGCTGGCGGCTGCCCGGCGGGACGGCTGGCTACGTGCGCGACGTCACCGCTGGCGTCTTTGCCCTTGCCTACCTGCTGCTCCTTGCCATGTTCGTCCCGCTCATGCTGGCCAGGCCGGATGGCTCCCGGCGGACGCTCATCTTCGTCGCGATGGCGGTCTGCAGCGACGTCGGCGGGTATTTCGCCGGAATCCTGCTCGGCAAGCACCCGATGGCCCCGGGGATCAGCCCGAAGAAGACCTGGGAGGGACTCGCCGGGTCGGTGCTGGCCGGCGTGACCGGCGGCGCGATCCTGCTGGTCACGCTGCTGCACGGGCACGTCTGGCAGGGCATCATCCTGGGGGCGGCGGCTGTCGCGGCGGCCACGCTTGGCGATCTCGCCGTATCGATGATCAAACGGGATCTGGATATCAAGGACATGGGCTCGGTGCTGCCCGGACACGGTGGCGTGCTGGACCGGATCGACTCACTGCTTGTAGCCGCGCCGGTGGTCTGGCTGCTGCTGACGGTGTTCGTACCGCACAGCAGGTGAGCAGGGAACCAGCGCGACCTGAGCGCCCGGGCCGGCCGCTGCCCGGGCCCGCCGCCAGCTGCTAGCCGACCACCCAGCTGCGGCGCTGCGCCGCGAGCTGGGTAACGAGGCTCGCGGATCCCCGCTCCCTGGCGAGCAGGCGCTCCCGCTCGGTGGTCGGGACCACCCAGAGCCACCGCACCTTATCGCCGGCGAATGTGAAGCCGGACAGGTCGGGCACGTCCGGGCCGAGCAGGGCGCCCGGCTCGTCGAGCAGCAGAACCGCCCCGTACCCGCCGCCCAGCGGGAAGGTGGCGGGCTCGTGGTACCAGCGCAGGCTGTGGCCTGGCCCGAACCAGGTCACGTCGCGCCACGGGTACTGGGCGAGCCACAGGAAGATGCGTGCCGCCTCCGTGCTCGGCAGCGTGGTCGCGATCGCGAGCTCGATCCTGGCCTGCGGGCTCACGTCCTCCACCAGCTGCTCGACCACCGGCATCCGCTGGCTGCACATCCCGATGGTCGAAAGGACCGTGTAGTTCCGGTAGCCGTTCGGCGGCCGTTCGGAGACGCCGACCTGCGGATCCTTGCCGCCGCCCACGTCCCAGTACCTGGCACCCGGGCCGAGCTTGCCGAGCAGGTGGCCGAGCACAGCCTGCTGGAAGCGGGCCCACGCCTCGTGGTCGGCCCGCCAGCGCCAGAACCTGGCCGCCTGCTCCACTCGCGGGCCGAGGCCTTCCGTCGCGTCGTCGAGTGACCAGCCGAACGGGGTCTGGCCGATGACGTCCCGGCAGTAGCCGGGCATGCCCTTGGACATGTCAGACCAGCCGGGGATCACGGCCAGCAGCTCGCCGTTCTCCAGCAGCGCGGCACCGTCACCTTCTTCCAGCCACAGTGCGCGCAGCCGGTGCGGCTCGGGCACCGGCCGGCCCTCCGGGTGCTTGGTGTGACCAACCGGCATTACCGGCGCATGGCCAGCGTTCAGCCTGGCCAGGTCCGTGGACGCCGGGGCCTGCTCGTGATTGGCGATCCACGTGGCCGCGATCGGCGACGTCTTGTCGTGCAGGTAGGCGGCCGTGGTCAGTCCGTCGCACTCGACCACCAGGCGCCTGCTTGCGTAAGGGCTGTCGCTCTCCAGCAGGACCGTGGGCCGCCTGGGCTCGGCGGCTATCCTGGTGTCCCTGGGCCCTCTGCGCAAGGTTGGCATGTCAACGAAATCTACCGACTTGTCGCAGGTCACTAATGCACTGTGCGGATATTGTTAAGGGTTTGCAACGGCCTGTGCCCGGAGCGGCGCCGGGCAGGCGGAAATGGAGCGCGGGTGTCGAGTGCAGCCCTTCCGGCACTGGCCAGCGGGCTGACCGGCCAGCAGGGCCGTCGGCAGGCTCCGCCCCGGCACCTGGCTGACCTGGATCCGGCCGGGCGGCGTGCCGCCGCAGCGGCACTCGGCCAGCAGCAATACCGCGCGGACCAGCTATCCCGGCACTACTTCGGCCGGCTGACGGATGATCCTGCCGACATGACCGACCTGCCTGCCGGGATCCGGGCGGAGCTGGCCGGCGCGCTGCTGCCCCGGCTGCTGAGCGCCGAGCGCGAACTCACCTGCGATCAGGGCACGACGAGGAAGACACTGTGGCGCGCGCTCGACGGCGCCTACGTCGAGTCGGTTCTCATGCGCTACCCGGACCGCGTGACCATGTGCGTGTCGTCCCAGGCGGGCTGCGGGATGGCCTGCCCGTTCTGCGCGACCGGCCAGGCCGGGCTGACCAGGAACCTGACCGCGGCGGAGATCGTGGCGCAGGTAGTGGCCGGCGCCAAAGCGCTGGCCCGCGGCGAGGTGCCCGGCGGGCTAGGGCGGATCTCCAACGTGGTGTTCATGGGCATGGGCGAGCCGCTCGCCAACTACGCCCGCGTGCTGGCGGCGGTGCGCCGCCTGACTGACCCGGTGCCCGACGGGCTGGGCATCTCCCAGCGGGGAATCACGGTATCCACCGTGGGCCTCGTCCCGGCCATCGGACGGCTCGCCAGTTCGGGCCTGTCGGTGCGGCTGGCGGTGTCCCTGCATGCTCCCGACGACGGTTTGCGTGCCGAGCTGGTGCCGGTGAACAGGCGCTGGAAGATCGCCGAGGTGCTGGCGGCTGCATGGGCCTATGCGGCCGCGACCGGCCGGCGAGTCTCGATCGAGTACGCGCTGATCCGCGACATCAACGACCAGTCCTGGCGGGCCGACGCCCTGGCCGCGCTGCTGACCGGCCAGCTGGCTCACGTCAACCTGATCCCGCTGAATCCGACGCCGGGATCGGCGTGGACGGCGTCGCGGCCACGGGATATGCGCGAATTCGAGGCACGGCTGGCGGCCAGGGGCATTCCGGTGACCATCCGTGATACCCGTGGCACGCAGATCGACGGAGCCTGCGGCCAGCTCGCGGCGCCGGATCGGGCTAACGGCTAGTCCGGCCATGCCCCGCTGGCAAGCTGCGGTGCGCAGCCGGTGCCGCTCCGCCGTGACCGGCCTCGTGCATGCGGCCTGGCGGGCGGTGCAGCAAGCCGGGATGATCACGGCCGGGTCCCGCGCCGGGCGCAGGTTCGCTGCCTTCGGCCCCCGGTCGCTGATCGCCTTCCCGACCGGCTCGGTCTACGGCGAAGCCTGGATAGAGATCGGCGACGAGACGATGATCGGGGCCCAGGTCACCCTGTGCGCCGGGATGCTGCCCGGTCAGGAACTCGGAGACAGCCCGCTGCTGCGGATCGGTGACCGGAGCGTGATCGGGCGCGGTAGCCACATCGTGGCGCACCACTCAATAGTGATCGGCGATGACGTCTTCACCGGCCCGTATATCTACGTCACCGACCAGAACCACGGCTACGAGGATCCTGAGGTGCCGATTGGCCGCCAGTGGCCGCGTAATGCCGCCGTGTCCATCGGCCCGGGCAGCTGGCTCGGCGCTGGCGTGGTCGTCCTGCCGGGCGCGAGGATCGGCAGGAACGTGGTCGTTGCGGCTGGCTCCGTCGTCCGCGGCGAGGTTCCCGACCATTGCGTGGTGGCAGGCGTTCCGGCAAGGATTGTCCGCAAATATGTCGAGGGCAGCGGCTGGTCGCGTCCCGCGCCAGGCCCGGACTGAGCGCTTTCCCTGTGACGTCTCCGTGAGTCTGCCACGATGGGCAGGGTCGCCTCCGATGTGGGCGGGAGGCTCCGGCGATACACGGCCGCCGCCAGACGGGGCCGCAGCCGGACCTGACCGAGCAATAGGCAGTCAAGAGGGCACGTGCAGGCACGGGATGATCTCGTTGCGACCGCGGCATACCAGCCTGAACCCGCGGCTGCCTCGGCCGCGCGCCGATTCGTCCGGGACACGCTGCGAACATGGCAGGTGGCCGGCCGGCCGACCGGCCGGGATGAGCTTGTCGACGATGCGGTGCTGCTCACCAGCGAACTGGTCACCAACGCAGTAGTGCACGCGGGAACGCCGGTGCAGGTGACCTGCCGGCTGGCAGCCGGAGCGGTGGAGGTCGTGGTCCTTGACCGCCATCCGGTCCAGCTGATTCCTGACCGCCAGTATGGCGAGATTACCGAGGCGGAACGCACCAGCGGCCGCGGGTTGATGCTGCCCGCCGAGCTTGCGTCGTCCTGGGGCGTCACGTACGCGCGTACCGCCAAGGCGGTGTGGTTCCGGCTGGGAATCGCCGGCGTCGATGCTGCCGATGAGGCGACGGGGCCGGCCGGCCGGGGCCAGCAGGTCAGCCAGGCGGCGGGCCAGGAGATTGGCCGGGCGGCGGACCGGGAGACTGGCCGGGCGGCGGGCCGGGAGACTGGCCGGGAGACTGGCCAG
>DATGVY010000432.1:0-2633 GCA_035299845.1 Streptosporangiaceae bacterium | reverse complement strand
TTGGCAGTTGCCCGACACCTACCACCTGGCAGGCTCTGGGCAGGGGACCGCCACTCTCAAGTTCTACGAAGGCCGGGACATCCTCATCTGAGACACCGCAGGTCACCGGACCCGCGGCCCGCAGGCCTGCCGAACCTGCAGCGCCACTGTGTTAAGCGCGTACGCGCAGGGTTCGGATTGCGGTGATCGCCGGGCGGGGGCCAGGAGCACAGGATCTTCGGGCTCGTGACGGTCAAGTGACGCGGTCCGGCCAGCCAACAGGCTGAGCGGCAGTCCCTAACTACTTCGACCTGAAAAAGTCGCCGGGCGGGTGAGCGGGTTCGGGCTTGCCTGGCAGTCCTTGCTGATCTTTGGTTGCTGGCTGGTTCAGGTGGTCAGGGCACCGATCTTGACCAGGTTGTGGGCTAGGACCCCGTACCCGGTCCAGGTGCGGGCTCCTTCGGTGCCATCCAGGCGGGTGCGGTCCCATCCGTATTGGCGTTTGAGGGCGCTGATCCGGCCCTCGCTGCCGGTTCGCCATTTGACGGCGCGGCGGAAGGCGGGCCGGTGCTCGATAGCCTGGCGGGCCTTGCCGGGTTTGCCCTTGCGGGGGATGACGACCTGGCGGACGCCCAGTGCCAGCAGGTCGTCTTCGACGGCCTTCTCGCCGTAGCTGCGGTCGGCGGCGACGGTGCGCGGCGTGCGGCGGGCGCGCTTGCTGGCCCGCGCGACGGCCGGTGCCAGCTGCGGGGCATCGGCGGGATTGCCCTGTTCCAGGGTGTGGTCGAGGATGATCCCGTCGTCGTTGTCGGCGACCTGGGCCTTGTAGCCGAACTCGACCGGCTTGCCGAGGCGGCCCTTGGCGATCGGCCGGGCGTCACTGTCGTGCAGGCTGACCCGCCGGGTCGCTCCGTCTGGCATCGTCCCGGCCAGCCGCTGCCGGGCCTGCGCCGCGATCTGGCGGGTCGCCGTCACCAGCTCGGCCAGGTCGCCGACCGCCCGGCGCAGCCGGCCCCGCCGCCGTCCCGCCGCGGCGTCCTTGAGCCCGGCCGCGGCCAGCGCCGCCGCTGTCGCTTCGGCGTGGTGCAGCGCCCGGTGCGCATTGGCCAGCAGCCGCTGGCCGTCAGCAGCGGCCCGCCCGGCGAGCACAGCCAGCTCTCCGGTCACCCGGCTTACCACGGCCTGCTTCTCGTCCCGGGCCTGCGCGGCCCGTGACCGCAGCTTCGCGGCGATCGCATGCGCCCGCCGCCCGGCCGCGCGGCTGCGGTCGCGCACCCGGGTCCGCCTCGCGCCACCGGCGGCCTGGATCCGCCGCCCGGCCGCCGCGATGCCGCGGATGGCCCTGGCCAGCAGCCCCGAGTCGGTTGGGTAGGACACATTCGCTGGCACTACGGTGGTGTCGGCGCGCAGCCGCGCGGTGCGTAGCAGCTTCGCCCCCGCCGCCTTGGCCAGCAGCGCCTCGTTCAGCCCGTCTACCGCGGCGCTCCCGCACCGGGTGGTCAGCTTCATCAGCGTCGTGGGATGCGGCACCCGTCCATCCAGCGGTATCCGGCAAAACCGCCGCCAGCTGATCGAGTCCGCCACCTCCGCGCACAGGCTCTCAAACCCCAGCCGGTAGCGGAACTTCAAGAACATCAGCCGCAGATACCACTCCGCCGGCGTCGACGGCCGCCCCAGCACCGGATGAAAATACGGCGCGAACGGGGCGAAGAACACCGGATCATCCAGCAGCGCATCCACCCGGGCCAGCTCCGGCGGCAGCCGCAGCACCTCCGCCGGAAGTAACAACTCCCACCCAGACGGCCCATCACCTATCGTGCGGAACATGGTGACCTCGATCCCTTCTAGCCCAAGGGGTCGAGGTCATCCTCCCGCCAACAGACAGTGATCAACCACCGTGGCCCGGGTTCTTCAGGTCGAAGTAGCTAGGGGCATGGTCGCGGCATCGCGATGATCGCGGCGACGGTGGCCTGCCAGGCGATCGTGGCCCCGGCTGACGTTAGGTCACCCGATCGTCTTCTGCACCGCCGGGGCGGCTTCACCCGGCGTGGACGTTTGCATCTGTGATGACGGGTGCATTCGCGGCGGCCAGCTTGAGGAACTTTGCGGCCCGGCCGAAGGTCTCCCCGGTGGTGTGGCCCGCCAGCTGAGCCTGGTAGGCCCGGTACCGCGTCATCTCCCACGCCTGCCCGCGCGGTGCAAGCGACGCGAGCGCCGGTTCCGGCACGGGCTTCCACGTCCAGCCCGTGATATGCCCTTCGGCTGCGCCCGGCCCGGCCTCGCCGGGCTCGATGAAGTCATCAAGATCGGCTTCGTCGCCGATCCGGTTCCGGACAAAGCGCAGTCCTGCCAGGGTTCTCTCGACCAGCTGGCGCTGTGCCGGGGCCTGGCCTGCCATCACGCTGTCGTAGGCATCGGGGTGATGGCGCACCAGGGTGGCGTCGACGATGGTGACCCACCACACCGCCTCACCGACCACGGCAAACGCCCGCGGCCGGTCCCATGCTTGCACCTGGGGAAGCCGTTCGGTCGTGTCGCTCATCGCGGTGACGGACCACGCCAGCGCGCTCGCCCCGGCTTTCAGATCGCCCATATGCTCGCGGTTCCATGCGACCCGGCAGCGAACAGAGCAGAACCGGGCGTGCTCGCGGCGC
>DATGVY010000431.1:0-8028 GCA_035299845.1 Streptosporangiaceae bacterium | reverse complement strand
TCCCCGATCACGCTCACCGACGTGCTGCCCAGGCTCCAGCACATGGGCGTTGACGTGGTGGACGAGCACCCCTACGAGTTCTCCGGGGCCGGTACCGCCAAGCCGTTCTGGATCTATGACTTCGGGCTGCGCAGGAGCGGCGCCGGTGACGCCGCCGGGTCCGGCCAGGATGCGGCCGGCCCGGCGTCGCCGGCCACCAGGTCTCGCGTTCCTGCCTCGCTGGAGTCGGCGAAAGACCTGCTGGAGGGCGCGCTGGCCGCCCTGTGGCACGGGCAGATCGAGGACGACGGGTTCAACGCCCTCGTCCTCGACGCGCATCTCACCTGGCGGCAGGTGATGGTGCTGCGCGCGTACGCCAGGTACCTGCGCCAGACGGGCACCGCATTCAGCCAGGACTATATCGAGCGGGTACTGCGCGCGAACGTGACCGTGACCCGGCTGCTCGTGCGCCTGTTCGAGTCCAGGTTCGACCCGGATCGGCAGGCGGGCGGGGGTGAGCGGAGCGAGGCGATCGCCGAGGAAATCCGCGGCGAGCTCGATGATGTCGCAAGCCTCGACCAGGACCGCATCCTGCGGGCCTACTGGGGCCTGATCCGGGCCACGCTGCGGACGAACTACTTCCAGGAGAAGGCGGCGGCCAGCGCCGAGCGGCCCTACTTCGTGGCCAAGCTCGACGCGGGCAAGGTGCCTGACCTGCCGGCGCCGCGGCCGCGGTTTGAGCTGTTCGTCTACTCGCCCAGGTTCGAGGGCGTGCATCTGCGGTTCGGTGACGTCGCGCGCGGCGGCCTCCGCTGGTCAGACCGGCCGGAAGATTTCCGCACCGAAGTCCTCGGCCTGGCCAAGGCGCAAGAGGTCAAGAACTCGGTCATCGTCCCGTCCGGCGCCAAGGGCGGATTCGTCTGCAAGCAGCTGCCCGAACCGACGGATCGGGAAGCATTCCTGGGCGAGGTGCTGACCTGCTACCGGATGTTTATCTCCGCAATGCTGGACGTCACCGACAACCTCGACGCGGGGCAGGTGCGGGTGCCGGCCCGGGTGGTCCGGCATGACGGCGACGACCCGTACCTGGTAGTGGCCGCGGACAAGGGCACGGCGACATTCTCGGACACGGCCAACGAGATCGCCGCGAGCTACGGGTTCTGGCTGGGCGACGCGTTCGCTTCTGGTGGTTCCGCGGGGTACGACCACAAGAAGATGGGCATTACCGCGCGCGGCGCCTGGGAATCGGTGAAGTTCCACTTCCAGGCGCTCGGCATCGATACCGGCACGAGCGATTTCACCGTGGTCGGCGTCGGCGACATGTCCGGCGACGTGTTCGGCAACGGCATGCTGCAGTCGAGGCACATCAAGCTGGTGGCCGCGTTCGATCATCGGCACGTGTTCGTCGACCCGGACCCGGATCCGGCCACAGGCTTCGCCGAGCGGGAGCGGCTGTTCGCCTTGCCCAGGTCCTCCTGGGCGGACTATGACACGGCGCTCATCTCGCCGGGCGGCGGCGTGTGGCCGCGCGGCGTCAAGTCGGTGCGATTGTCGCCGGAGGTGCGCGCCGCGCTCGGCATCGATGAATCCGTGGCCTCCCAGACGCCGGATCAGCTGATCTCCGCGATCCTGTCGGCGCCCGTGGACCTGCTCTGGAACGGTGGCATCGGCACCTACGTGAAGGCAAGCACTCAATCACACGCCGACGCGGATGACCGGTCTAACGACGCGGTCCGGGTGGACGCGACCGAGTTGCGTGCGAGGATTGTGGCCGAGGGCGGCAACCTTGGCCTGACCCAGGCGGCCAGGATCGAGTATGCGCTGGCCGGCGGCCTGGTGAACACCGACTTCATCGACAACTCAGCCGGCGTAGACACCTCCGATCATGAGGTCAACATCAAGATCCTGCTCGATGGGGTCGTTCGGACCGGCGAGCTGCAGGCCGCCGACCGTAACCGGCTGCTGCACGAGATGACCGACGAGGTCGCCGCGCTGGTTCTTGCGCACAACTACCACCAGAACCGGACCCTGGCAGCGTCCCGCGCGCAGGCCGCGCCGATGCTGCACGTGCATGCCAGGTACATCCGCAAACTGGAACGTGACCGGCGGATTCATCGCAGGCTGGATGTGCTGCCCGGCGACCGGGAGATCGCCGAGCGCCGGTCCGCCGGAACGGGCCTCACCACGCCGGAGTTCTCCGTGCTACTCGCGCAGACGAAGATCTCGGCGGCGCAGGAGGTGCTCGCCTCCGATCTGCCCGACGACGCCTACCTCCGGCGCGTGCTGGTCAGTTACTTCCCGACTCCGCTGCAGGAGCACTACTCGGGATTGATGGATTCCCATCGGCTGCATAGGGAGATCATCACTACCGAGGTCGTCAACGATATGGTGGACCGCTCCGGGATCACCTTCGCCTTCCGGCTGAACGAGGAGACCGGGGCCTCCGTCCCTGACATCGCTTGCGCCTGGCTGGTGGCCAGGCATGTCTTCGGCATGCCTGGTTTCTGGGCGCATGTCGAGGCACTTGACGGCAAGGTCGACACCGCGACCCAGATCGTGATGGCGCTGGAGGGCCGCAAGCTGACCGAGCGGGCCGCTCGCTGGCTGCTGCACAGCCGCCGCCCGCCGTTCGACATCGAGTCCACGATTGGCTTCTTCGCCAACGGCGTGATGACCGTCGCGGCCGGGCTGCCCAAGCTGCTTGTCGGCCGTGACCTGACCGAGTTCGAGCAGCGCAGGGACAGCTTCACCGCCCGCAGCGTGCCCGCTGACCTAGCCCACTGGGTCGCGGCCATGGTCCCCGCCTACTCGGCCTTCGACATCGTGGACGTCGCGTCAGGCACCGGCCGCGACATCGAGGAGGCCGCCGAGGTGTACTTCGACCTGGCCGACCGGCTGCAAATCAACCGGCTGCGGGACAGGATCACGGCGCTGCCCCGTGATGACCGGTGGAACACGATGGCGCGCGGAGCGCTGCGCGATGACCTTTACTCGGCGCACGCCGCACTGGCCATGGACGTGCTCACGGTGACTGGCCCAGGCAGCCCGGAGCAGCGGCTCGCCGCCTGGGCGCAGCGGAACGACACGGCGGTAAGGCGGGCCGGGCAGACGCTGACCGAGATCTGGGAGAGCGACGCGTTCACGGTGGCGACGCTGTCCGTGGCGGTGCGCGCGATCCGGACCCTGGTGACCGCCAGCAGGCTGCCCGAGTAGCCGGCCTGGCAGCGGCGCCTTTGAGCCTGCCGGAAGCTGACAGTCGGCTAGCTGACGTAGGCTTTCCGCCATGGCAACCGACCGCGCCGGCGAAATCTCGGAACTGAAGGCGACGCTCGCCAGCGTGGAGTCCGTTCTCGATCCGGACACCATGCGGAAGGAAGCTGACGGCCTGCGCGTCCGGGCCGGCGACCCCGCGCTCTGGGAAGACCAGGAGCAGGCACAGGCAGTCACCCGCAGGTTGTCTTATCTCGACAGCGAGCTCGCACGGCTGGATCGCCTGCACCGGCGGCTCGATGACACCTCGGTGATGTTCGAGCTGGCCGAGGACGAGAACGACGAGGCATACAAGGCCGAGGCCGTGCGGGATCTCGCCGCGCTGCACCGGGAGATCGAGCAGCTGGAGATCCGTACGCTGCTGTCCGGTGAGTACGACTCCCGTGAAGCGCTGATATCCATCAACGCGCAGGCGGGCGGGGCCGACGCGGCCGACTGGGCGGAAGGCCTGCAGCGCATGTACCTGCGCTGGGCCGAGCGGCACGGGTATGAGACCGAGATCTACGACACCTCGTACGCGGAAGAGGCCGGGATCAAGTCGACGACGTTCGCGATCAAGGCCCCGTATGCCTACGGGACGCTCCGCGGCGAGCACGGCACGCACCGGATGGTCCGCATCTCCAAATACGACAACCAGGGACGCAGGCAGACGTCATTCGCTGGCGTGGACGTGATCCCCGTCGTCCAGCGAGCCGACCATATTGAGATCCCCGAGGATGAGATGCGGGTCGACGTCTTCCGGTCGAGCGGCCCCGGCGGCCAGGGCGTGAATACCACTGACTCAGCTGTCCGGATCACGCATCTGCCGACCGGGATCGTGGTCTCCTGCCAGAACGAGCGGAGCCAGATCCAGAATCGCGCCAGTGCCCTGGCGGTGTTGCAGGCCAAGCTGCTTGAGCGGAAGCGGGATGAGCAGGCAGCCAAGATGGCCGAGCTGCGCGGGGAGAACAAGAGCAGCTGGGGCACGCAGATCCGCAACTACGTCCTGCATCCGTACCAGAACATCAAGGATCTGCGGACAGGTGTCGAGACCGGGAACACCGCGGCGGTACTCGACGGCGAGATCGACGAGTTCATCGAGGCGGAAATCCGCTGGCTTCGCACCCAGGGCCTGTGACGAAACTTGGGGCCCCGGCGTGGCGCGCGGCAGCGCCGGCGCCCCGAGTTTCATCCATCCGCGGGCGTCACGTCAGTGACATGGGTCTGTAACGACGCGCCGGGCCTAGCGCAAGACGCAGGCCGGTATCACGCACCGTCGAGGCCCGGCAGGTACGGATCAGTGCAGCTGTATGGCCAGCAGGAGGAGCACGGCGATCAGCGCCACCACGATCAGCGGCATCCGCAGGCCGCTCCCCGCGTGGTGCACGTGCGCCCGGGCTGTCTGGCAGACCGGGCAGTGACCCTCTGCCACCGGCCCCGCGCAGGCAGCGCAGATCAGGTGCTCGCAGCTCATCTGGGTCCCTCCGTCCCGGCGGCTACCCGGTCACTTCGCCGATGTTGGACGTTCCCGACCAGTTTCCCCCCTACACTGGCCCAAGGCCAAACCGGGACGCCTGGACGCCCCGGCCGGGTCGTCCGTATTTTCGTCGAGCGCCGTGTGATGGGCCTGTGATCCACTTCGACAACGTCACCAAGATGTACCCGAACCAGAGCCGCCCCGCCCTGGAAAGCGTCAATCTGGACGTCGAAAAGGGCGAGTTCGTTTTCCTGGTCGGGCCGTCGGGGTCCGGCAAATCGACGTTCCTTCGCTTGGTGCTCAAAGAGGAGCGGCCCACCGACGGCCGGATTCACGTGGCAGGCAAGGATCTCGCCCGGCTCACCAACTGGAAGGTGCCGCACCTGCGCCGCCGGATTGGCTGTGTATTCCAGGATTTCCGGCTGCTGTCCAGCAAGAACGTCTACCAGAACATCGCGTTCGCGCTGGAGGTCATCGGCAAGCCGCGGCGGTTCATCCGCAAGGTCGTGCCGGAGGTGATCGACCTTGTCGGCCTGGAGGGCAAGCGCGACCGGATGCCCGACGAACTCTCCGGCGGTGAGCAGCAGCGGGTCGCCATGGCCCGCGCTTTCGTCAACCGGCCGATGATTCTGCTCGCCGACGAGCCCACCGGGAATATTGACCCGGCGACCTCCATCGGGATCATGAAAGTTCTCGACCGGATCAACCGGACCGGGACCACGGTCGTGATGGCGACGCACGACGCGGCGATCGTGGACTCCATGCGTAAGCGCGTTATCGAACTCGAATATGGCAAGGTCGTGCGTGACCAATCGCGCGGGGTCTACGGCCAGGCCTACTGACCGGGCACGGCCACGATTACCGAGGGATATCAGCGACATGCGTGCGCAGTTTGTCTTCCATGAGGTGTGGATCGGTCTGCGGCGAAATCTGACCATGACCATCGCTCTCATCGTGGTGGTCGCGATCAGCCTGTCGCTGCTAGGCACCGGGCTGCTGTTCGTCAAGCAGGTCGATAACACCAGGACTTACTGGCAGGGCAGGGTGCAGCTCTCGATCTATCTGTGCACCGCTACCAGCGTGAGCCCGTCCTGCGCGAAGAACGGGCCGGCCACTCCCTCGGAGATAGCGCAGATCCAGCAGGACCTGAAGGCACTGCCGCAGGTCGTCAGCGTCCGTTATGAATCCCAGTCACAGGCATATGCGCGGTTCAAGCAGGAGTTCTCGCAGGATCGATCGTTCGTGAGCTCGGTCAGCAAGGGCGACATCCCTAGCTCGTTCCAGGTGAAGCTCAAGAACACCGAGACCGACTTCCCGATAGTGGCGCAGACGGTGACCAACCGCCCAGGCGTGGACCAGATCGTCAATGACTCCTCGATCCTGGACAAGTTCTACAAGCTGCTCGACGGGGCGAGGAACGCGGTGCTGATCATCGCGATCATCCTGATCATCGCGGCTATCCTGCTGGTCGCGAACACGATCAGGCTGTCCGCCTTCAACCGGCGCAGGGAGACCAGCATCATGCGGCTGGTCGGCGCGTCGAACTTCTACGTCCAGCTGCCCTTCCTCGTCGAGGGCGTGATCGCTGGCATGTTCGGCTGGCTTGTCGCGGCTGGGCTGCTGATCGCGGTGAAGACGCTCTGGCTGGATACGCTGCAGCAGTACTTCCCGTTCAACGTGCAGCTGAACGCCGCGGATCTGATCGAGGTCATCATTCTCGCGATGATCATCGGCGTGCTGCTCTGCGGCGCCACGTCGTTCCTCACGCTCAGGCGCTACCTGCGGGTATGACGCATGAGCTGACAGGAGGACCGTGGCAGCCGAGCAGGGCACGAAGGTCATCGCCAGGAACCGGCGAGCCAGGCACGACTATCACATCGAGGAGGTATACGAGGCAGGCCTGGTGCTCACTGGCACCGAAGTCAAGTCCCTGCGGGCTGGCCGCGCGTCGCTGACCGACGGATTCGGCCAGATCACCGACCATGAGGTATGGCTGCTTGGCGTGCACATTCCCCAGTACAAGCAAGGCACGTGGACCAACCACGAACCGCGGCGTCCCCGTAAGCTGCTGATGCACCGTAGGGAGATCGACAAACTAGCTAGCGCCACCGCGGAGCGCGGGTTGACGCTGGTGCCGTTGTCGTTGTACTTCAAGGACGGGAAGGCCAAGGTCGAGCTCGCGCTGGCCCGCGGCAAGCGGACCTATGACAAGCGCCATGACCTGGCGCAGCGGGACGCTGCCAGGGAGGTCGAACGTGCCTTGCGGCGGCGAAGGTAGCCGAGTGGCGAACAATGGCACGCATTCGTAGGCGCGGAACGCACGCTGCGGTGCAGCGCGCGCCGCTCAAGGGGCCACGCGCCAAGGGGCCGCGGGTCACCGGGAATGCGGCTGCCGAAATGCCGGCCGACGAGACAAGCGCCGCCCGGCCGCCGTCCGCCCGGCCGCCGTCCGCCCGGCCGCCGTCCGCCCGGCCGCCGTCCGCCGGGTCGCCGTCCGCCGGGTCGCCGTCGGCTGGTGCGCCGTCGGCTGGTGCGCGAAGGGCTGGAGTGCCCGTTGCCGGGATGCCGTCGTCGGGAACGTCGTCGTCGGGATCGTCGGCGGCGGGATCGTCGTCGTCGGGAACGTCGTCGGCCGCGGCGTACCCCGCCGGAATGCCGCCCGCCGGGCCGGATGCGGCCGGAGTGCCGAGGGCCGAAGCGGCCGCGGCGCGGTCACGGAATGGCGCCGCGCCGCCCGCCCAGCCGGTGCCTCCGGCCGTCTGGCCGGTCCTCCGGCCTGCGGGAGCTCCGGCCACAGTAGTTTCGGCTGCTGAGTCCCCGGTAGCTACAGACGGACCGGGCGGAGCCGCGTCCCCCGCAGGGACGTTGCCCGCAGGGCGCAGGGGCGCGCCGCCGGCCGGGGTCGTGCCCGCCGACCCCGCCGCGAGCCCGTCCGCGTGGCCCGTGCTGCCCCCGGGCGAGGCTGCGACTGGCGAGCTGGCACCGGGGCAGGCACCGGCCGGCCAGGCACCTGCCGGCCAGGCACCTGCCGGGCAGGCACCGTCCAGGCGAACCCCGGCGCAGACGCCGGGCGGGCAGGCCGCTGCCGCGGCGAGTCCCTCCGGCCGGCCGTCGGCTCCGGAGTTCCCCGTTGTCCCGAGCCCGTCCGCTTGGCCAAACGGTCCGGCACCGGCATCTCATGGTGCCGGGCCGGCGGCGGCTGAGCCGGCGGGTGGCGGGCCGTGGCCTGCGGTGCTGCCGGAGCCTGGTTCCCTGGCCGGGGATTCGGCGGGTGGCGGGCCGTGGCCTGCGGTGCTGCCGGAGCCTGGTTCCCTGGCCGGGGA
>DATGVY010000430.1:0-32855 GCA_035299845.1 Streptosporangiaceae bacterium | reverse complement strand
CGGGGTGCGGCGCTGACCTGGCCGATCCGGCCAGCGGTGCGAGTGACGCCGGCGCGGCGTGGGCGCAGGTCTGGGACACCCTGCCGGTGATGGTGGAGAAGGTGCACTGGTGGCTGCCGCGGCGCCGGCGAGGCCCGCAACCGGGTCAGGCTCGCCGTCGAGCGCACCGTCCCGTTCGCGATGCTCGTGCACACCCTGATCGTCATCTGGTACGCCCGGCACCGCCACGACCCGGCTGACATCGACGACCGCCGGGCGGCGCAGCCCTGGTATCGCACCAAGACCGAGCCCGCGTTCGAGGACATGCTCACCAAGCTGCGGCGGACCCTGATCGCGGCACGATTTTCGGGCACCCGCCCAGCCCAGCCCACCGACGAGCAAGTCCACGCCGTGCTCGCGGCCTGGGACGCCGCCGCTGCATAAGTACAAACCTTCAGCATTTCCGGGCGGGTGCCCATTCCTCGTGCTCCGGGCAGCTGTCCCGTTCTTGGCAGGTGCTCCGGGCAGGTGCTCAGTTCCGGTCGGGCAGCTGGCTCTCAAGGAAGCGGGCAACCAGGCCGCGGATCACCGTCGCCATCGAGAACCCGTGCTCCGCGCACCACTCGCGCAGCTGCGCATGCTGCTGCGCCGGGAACCTCACCGGCACGACCTGGTGGGCGGTAGGCGCCATCCCCCGGCCCTGCTGCCCGGTGGCGGACAGCTGCAGGGCGTGCAGCTCCGCGGCATGCTCGCTCGCCCTTGCGCCGAGCGTCCACTGCCGGGAGAGACCTGGCCGCTGCCGCAGTAGCCAGGTCAGCACCAGGTCCCGCTGCTCTGACGGAAGCTGGCCGACGGCATGGACAAGCAGGCGCACCGGATCCACGGAGCTCTCGATCGGTTCCGGCGGCCCTGAGTCTTGCGGCCCTGCGGTGGCAGCCATGCCCCCTGCGGCAGTTCCGCCCGCGGCGGCCCCGCCCGCTGCGATAGCGGCAGCCGCGGCGGCGGCGCCCCCGACGAGATCGGAGAGCTCAGCAGCCACGGAAGCCTCAGCAAGGCCGGAGTCGTCCGGATCTGGCGGCGTTGTTGTCATGGTCGTTCCCTGCGCAGGATGGATAGCGGAGAAAGGCAGGGTTACTGCCCGTGATACCGCATAGATACCACGATATCGACCAGGTATCAAGGCACCGGATAGCGCCGTTCCGCCCCTCGCCACCCGGCGGGCGCCCCGCCCCTCGCCACCCGGCGGGCGCCCCGCCCCTGGCCGGGCCGGCGGCGCCCCGGCCCTGCCCTCACGAGCGACGGCTACAGGGCGACGCCGAGCAGTGCATCTGCCAGGTCCCTGACCAGCGAGGCGCCGGGTGCGGCTGAACCAGTAAGCACGGCGTCGGCCCAGCGGTCAACGACGGCAAGCGCACCCGGAGCGTCCAGGTCGTCAGCCATCCGCTCGCGCACGCCGGCCAGCACCGCCTCGCCGGCCGGCTCCGGCTCCGGCCCCGTCCCTGGCCCTGGCCCGGCCGAATCGCCACCGCCGACGGCCACGGCACGGCGCCAGCGCGCCAGCCTGTCCGCCGCGGCGGCCAGCCCTGCATCCGTCCAGTCCCAGTCCCCCCGGTAGTGATGAGCCAGGACCGAGAGCCTGATGGCCATCGGGTCGATACCGGCCGACCGCAGCGCGGACACGAACACCAGGTTGCCCAGCGACTTCGACATTTTCTCGCCGTCGAGCCGCACCATCCCGGCGTGCGCGAACCTGCGGGCGAACATCGGGCCCCCCCCGCCGGCCACCCTGGCATGCGAGGCGCTCAGCTCGTGATGCGGGAACACCAGGTCGGAGCCGCCGGCCTGGACGTCGAACACGGCACCGAGATACTCCGTGGCGATCGCCGCGCACTCGACATGCCAGCCGGGCCGGCCCCGGCCCAGCTCCGAGTCCCAGGCCGGCTCCCCCGGCCTGGCCGCGAGCCAGACCAGGGCATCCAGCGGGTCTTTCTTCCCCGGCCTGGCCGGGTCGCCGCCGCGCTCCGCGGACAGCTCGATCATCGTCGCCGGATCAAGCCCGGACACCGTGCCGAACGCCGGATCGGAGGACCGGGCAAAATACGTGTCGCCGTCCAGGTCATACAGCGCGCCGTGGTCGGCCAGCAACTGGTTGAACCGCTCGATGATGCCCAGTGCCTCGACAGCCCCGACGAGGCTGGCCGGGGCGAGCAGGCGCAGCGCCGTCATGTCGGCGCGGTACAGGTCGATCTCGCGCCGGGCTAGCTCCCGCCAGTCCTCGCCGTCCCTGGTCGCGCGCTCCAGCAGCGGATCATCGACATCCGTGACGTTCTGCACGTAGATGACCTCGTGACCGGAATCTCGCCAGGCGCGCACCAGCAGGTCCCAGGCGATGAAGGTCGCCGCATGCCCGATATGGGTAGCGTCATAGGGCGTGATCCCGCAGGCATAGAGAGTCGCCGCGCGGCCGGCCGCCGCGACGGCCAGCTCACCGCTCGCCGTGTCCCTGATCCGCAGCTCTGGAGCGCGTCCGGGCAGTTCGGGAACGCTCGCGGAGCGCCAGGATTCCATGAGCGCCAGGCTACCGAGCCTTGGCCTGGCCGGCGTCCCCGGCCCGTCTGGCCTGCTCGAAGGCGTACGCCAGGGCGAGCAGCCGCGGCTCGCTCCATGGCGCCCCCATGAAAGAGACTCCAACAGGAAGACCAGCGACAAAACCGGCAGGAACGGAGATAGCGGGGTAACCGGCAACGGCAGCAGGCCCCGACGTGCCGAAAATGTGATGATCGCCGAGCACGTGATCCGTGAGCCAGGCGGGACTGTTGCTCAGCGCGACGACCGCGTCGAGGCGGTGCGACTGCAGCGCCCCGTCCAGCGCCCTAGTGGCCAGCCTGCTCGCATCGCCCCGCGCCGTCAGGTAAGTGTCGTCGGCCATGTCACCGCTGGTGGCCTCCGCCTGCTCGAACAGTTCCTGGCCGAAGACAGTGAGCACGGTGGCTGCGTAATTCCTGTTAAAGGTGATCAGCTCGGCAAGTGTCCTGGGGTGGGCGCCGGGCAGCGCGCCGAGGTAGGCGTTCAGGTAATGCTTGAACTCGTGCAGCAGGGCGGCGAACTCCGGTTCCTCGATCTTGTCGGCGTCGGGGAACTCTACTGGATCGATGACCTCGGCGCCGCAAGAGCGGAGCATGGCCACCGCGGCGTCGAGCAGCGTGACCGTAGCCGGGCCTGCAGCGGCCGATCCGTCACGCCAGACGCCGAACCGGGCGCCGTCCAGCGCGCCCGCATCGAGGAAGCCCGTATAGTCGCCCGGCTGGCCAGCCGCCCGGCCGGTCGCAGCGTCGGCGGAGTCCGGGCCGGCCAGCGCGCCGAGCAACGCGGCCGCGTCGGCGACCGAGCGGGCCATCGGGCCCGCGGTGTCCTGGACCGGCGAGATCGGCACGATCCCGGTCCGGCTGACCAGCCCGAGTGTCGGCTTCAGTCCGACCACCCCGCAGACGCTAGCCGGGCTGATGATCGAGCCGTCTGTCTCCGTACCCACGGCCAGCGGAGCAAGGGCTGCGGCCAGCGCCACCGCCGAGCCCGAGCTGGACCCGGACGGGTTGCGGCCGGTCCCGTGGGGGTTCACGGCCTGGCCGCCGATGGTGCTCCAGCCACTGCTGGAGCTGGTGGAGCGGAAGTTCGCCCACTCGGAGAGGTTGGCCTTGCCGATGATCACCGCGCCCGCCTCCCGCAGCCTGCTGACCAGGAAGGCATCGTCAGACGCGGCGCCCAGCAGCGCGGGAGAACCCGCAGTGGCAGGCATTCCGCGCGCCGCGATGTTGTCCTTGACCAGAACCGGAATGCCCTCCAGCGGCCCGCGCACCTGCCCGGCTGCCCTGGCGCCATCGCTGGCGCGCGCCTCCTCGTCGGCGTCGGGGCTGACCGTGATGACCGCATGCAGCTCCGGGTTGAGCCGCTCGATCCGGGCCAGGTAGAACGCGGTCAGATCGGCGGACGACAGGGACTCGGACGACATCGCCTGCTGCAGCCCCGCAACCGTGGCGCTGCGGGCGTCGATGCCCGACCCGCCGATCTGCTCGCCCAGGGATTCAGATACCGACATGATCGAAGAATAGGGGAGCCGACGAATCCGGTACGAGGGCCCCGCTCGGGCCGCGACCAAAGGGCGGTGGCCTGGCTGGACCCGGCGGACTGAGCCGAGATCATGGGACAGCGGGGGCGGGCGAAGTATCACGAGCGACGGTTTACAGAGAGCCGGAGACTCCAGGTCCACATGGCTTCTCACGTGCGGCTAGATCTCCAGGCGGCCAGGCATCCTCTGCGGCGTTTCGCCATGGTTGCGGGAGACGAGGCCGCGTCGTCCGGCTCAGGCGTAGCTGGGTCGTGCGGAGCACGCGTGCGCTTCGGTTAGCCAAGTCGGCAGATGCTATCCACTCCTCTTGCCGGAGACTTCCAGCGACCAGTGCGCTCCTCCGTCGCTGGTGGCATACAGGGCAAGCGTCTCTGTGTCCAGCCGCTCACACTTGAATCCGGCGCACTTAAATGTGTCGGTCATGACCCATCCGGCTCCGGTGCTGGTGAATGAGGCATGGCCGATACCCGAATCCGGCGGCAGGCCGACAGGGGTTACAGACGCCTTCGCGGCCCCGTCCTGGGTGACGTCTGTGATGCTGGCCCCTTCGACCGCGACCGCCACCCAGTGCGTTGCCGAGTCCACGGCCGCGGAGGGGCTCACGTCACCCGCCGGGTTCCCGGCCGGGACGGTGGCCTTGAGCTGCCAGCTCGCGCCGTTGTCATTGGTCTGGTAGAAGCCTGCGGCCGAGCTGGTGCCATTGTCGAAGGCCGCCAGCACGACGTCGGCAGGCGATGTGAATGCCGGCATGGTGTAGGTGGCCTGATCCCGGGTGAACCCGGCGGGAGGCGTTGCCGTCTCGGCGGTCCACTGCCGGCCGCCGTCGGTGGTGACGTAGATCTTTTCCGTGAAGGTGGTGCCCTGCTGCCCGGCGGACGTGAGCCATCCGGTGGTGGGGCTGACGAATTCTACCGGCCCGCCGATGGCCGTGGAAGCTGCTGCCAGGTCGTGCCGCCGTCAGAGGTCTGGAAGAGATAGCCGGCGTCCGAGGCAGCGACCAGCAACATAACCCAGCCGTGCCGCCCGTCGACGAAGTCGATGTAGGCAGGCGCTGAGGTCGAGTCGCCGAAGTCAACGACCGGGCCACCGAGATCCGATGTCGACCATGAGGTACCGCCGTCGGCGGTGGCGCTGATCTGAAGCTGCGCCGGGTTGCCGGCCGAGGAAGACACAGCCCACCCGTGCTGATTGTCCATGAAATACATCCGTCTCGACGGCGTTCGCCAGCTGGTGGTATCACTCGGGCCGGTACAGGCGCCTGCCACAGATGATTCGCTTTGTGAAAATGGGCGTTAGCCGCCCGTAACGGGCGTATAGTGAGCAGCCGGTTATCCAGTCACAATGCCGATGCCCCGGACGCTGTGACGCAAGTCGGGTGGTCGGCTGCACGGAGGGGCCGGAGTTCGTGCACAGTCTTTTGCTGCTCGCCCTGGTGGCCTGCCTGCTTGCGGTTCCGGGAATCGCAGCGTCTCTTGCAGCATTCCCGCCGGGTGAGGTGTCGATTGTTACCCGGTCGGCGGCCGCGTTCGGCCTTGGCTACGCCGCGTCCGGCAGCGTCGCCTTCCTTCTAGCGGCGGTCCATGCTTTCCGGCTGAGTTTATTTATCCCTTTGTGGGTTGCCGTATCAGCAGTCTTGTGGGTGCTCGCTCTACGCCGCGCATCACTACGCGACCACGCTCACGCGCTCGTTGATGACATTGACAAGAATCGTCTCCCGCTGCTGCTGGGAGCGCTGGTCATCGCCGCCTACCTCATTCTCCATCTCAAGTTCCTCCACCTGCTGGGCGCGTCGCGGTACGTGTACTACCTGAGTGGCATCGAGATCGCTAACAGCGGCGGGGTACCCTCATCCACGATGGAATTTGGCCAGTCATGGCCGCCGGCGACTGACAAGGCCTTCCTCGATGCTTTCACCGGTGTGCTCGTCCTACTCGACCGCAACGTTGCCATCGGGCCCGGGGTGTTGCTGTTGGTCTCGACCCTTGGATCCGCTCTTGGCCTGTGGGCCACGGCGTGGCAACTCGGTCTTCGCCGCACGAGCGCCCTGCTGCCCTTGCTGGTGCTGAGTAATCAGGCGATTTTCAATACGGTCAATGTCTCTGGCCATGGCGAGCTCACGCAGCGGATTGAGCGGGTGAGCACTGATTTCACCGAATACCATGCGGAGGCTTTCGGGTACGCGGTGGCTTTTTGCGCGCTGGCACTCGGCATCTGTGCGATCCGGCAACGAAGATGGGGCCCGGCCGTCACCGCCGGCGTGGTGCTGGCGGCGGCGAGTGGCACTCACCTGGTTCCGGTCGTCGTGGTCGTGATTGCTCTTTGCTTCGCCGGGGCTGCTGAACTCCTCCGCGATGAGGGCAACCGTGCCCGCCTCATGACGTTGCGCCAGGGAGTTGTGCTCGCCGCTGTCTCCGTATTTCTCGGGTTCCTCATCCGGGCGTTTGCCGGCGGCTCGTTCGGCTTGGGAGGCGCCATCAATCCTTCCGGCTATGCCGCTACTCACACGAGCTTCGATCCGACTTCTTACCTCTTCACCGGCAAGTTCCTGCCGCGGGGTGCAGCAGGGAGCGGGCACTGGTACGTCCCGCCTGTCCGGGTCGTTGACGACATCATGGCCGGAAGCGGGATCCTCTGGCCAGCGTGGGGCCTGTTGCTCCTGTACACGGGATTCGTGCTGGCAGCAATCCTGCTGTTCCTGTACGTCCGGACAGACCTCCGGACCATCGGCGTGATCGGGGCCGGGATTCTCGCTGGACTCATCGGCACCGCGCTGTTCTTCTCCTACCACTACCAGGTCTACATCGATGGGACCTTTGGCGTGCGCAGGCTGATGGACTTCTCGTCGCTGGGACCTATCCTGCTTGCCCTTGGCGTGCTCGAGGCACTGCTCCTCTATTTGGGCCGCAGCCGGCCCCGGGTCTCGGCCGGGGTTGCCGTGGCCATCGTCGCCGCCTTGAGCGCGTGGCTGCTCCCCATAGGTGCCGCCTCGCAGAAGCTCGATCGGGTCAGTCATGAGCGGATCGTGCTGGTTGATTGGCTGCGCACCTATACCCCCTGCGACGCGCGGTTTCTGGTGAACCAGCGGACCGAGGGAGCCCTCACCGCACTCACCGGACGGTTCGCTCTCCTTGAGGGCATGGGGCCGTTCCTGCGTGTGGACAAGCTGCCCTACGTCATCAATCTCTTTTTGGACGCAAGGCACTTCTTCAAGTCCCCGCTTTCCAGCGAGGCGTTCCTGCGTCAGCACGACATCTCATACGTGGTGGTGGCGCAGCACGGTCAGTTGCTTGGCTACCAGGGCCCGACGGGGAAGACGAACTTCCGCGACATGCAGGCCGCGCCCTTCCTGCACCGAGTTCTGACCAAGGGGTTCGTCACCGTCTACCAAGTGCAGGGGGCGCGCACAGCCCCCGTCACACCGCTGCTGAAGGGCCCGTACCTGCACTGCATCACAGCCCCCGTTCACTTCTGAACGCGCTGCTGCGCTAGCCCTACCCCGGGATGCGAGGCCCTGCTTTCTGGCGCGCTCCCGGCACGCCGCGAGCCGGGCAATTCTGTTACAGCGTGCTGATACCGTGCGTCTTCTTCGGTATCATCGCCTGGCTGCGGGCCCGCAGCCAGGCGACGTATGCGGCGGTGGCCAGTGATTGCGGACATGATCCGCGCTTTCTTTGCGGCGGCAGCCGTTGCCGTCCTGCCGGGATATTTCTGGGCCACCGTGCTGCGTCCCGCCACCGGGCTGGGAGAACGGCTGGCCTATTCGACCGTGATCTCGATGGCGTCGGTCCCCGTGATCGCGATAGCGGGCGCCCGGATCGCTGGGACGGGAATCTCGCTATGGGTGGCTCTGGCGTCGGTGGCTGTCGTATTCGCCAGCGGCGCACTCGTCTTCATGCTCAAAGGACCGGCGCCCGGGCTTGCGTCGGCGGCGCTGCCGCGGCCTGACCCAGTCCGCAACTCCGCCACTATGGCGCTGATCGCGGCAATCTTTGCGCTGGCGTTCGCTACCGCGCTGTCCAGCCACCCACCAGGCTGGCTGCTGCTTGCGACCGGGGCCGGAGTCGCGGCTGCCGGCGCCCTGGCGGCATGGCCCGCGCCGGCAACTCCGCGCGGCAAGGTCGTCGAACCCAATCCGATGACCATGCCCACCACCGTGATTCGTCCTGCCCCCACGGGCCCGGCTGGCGCTCCCCGTTCCGTCGCGGGACCGTCCCCCGCAGCGGAGTCTGCCCGGGCCGGGCTGCCTGGCCCCGGCACGGTATCGGCTCCCGCCGGCAATCTAGCGGTGCCGGGCAGCATCGCCGGCCGGTCTGACCAGCCCAATCCGGTCCAAACGCTGCTTGCTCTGTGGCCAGCCGGCGCGCAACGCGGCTGGCTGCGGGAAGGCGCGCTGGCGGCCGTGCTGGTCCTTACCGCCGTCCGTGCGTATGACGGGGTCATCCGCTTCGACTGGCCGTTTCTGCGCGGTGGCGACCAGTTCTCGCACGCGGTGATGGCCGAGCAGATGCTCTCCCACGGCTCCTACGGCAGCTACCTGGTCTATCCGCCTGGCTTCTCGGCCCTTACCGCGGTCATCTGCCGAGTCGCCAGCCTGTCGCCCCTGGCGCTCTTCCCCGTCCTCGCCCCGGCCCTGCTGATCCTTCCCGCGCTGGCCGCGTATGCGCTGGCCACAAGGCTATGGGGGTGGGGGTACGGGATCGCCGCGGCCGCGCTTAACGGGCTGGTGCTCAGTGGCGCCTACGCCGGCTTCGCCGATGGCCGGTACCCCGACCTTGTCTCGGCCTACTTTCTGCTCGGGATGACTGTCGCCGCGCTCATCCCGCTGTACACATCCCCGTCACTGAGGTCCGGATTGCTTGTGACCATTGTCGCCAGCTCAGTGGTGCTTTATCACTCGGTGGTGACTCTGTACCTGGCTGTACTTTTGGCCTCGGTCGCGGTCATCGGCCTCCCCTACCTGGTGTTCGCTGGCCGGCGGCGCGAGGCGCGCGCACTGGTGCTGACGCTGGCCGCGGTGGCCGTGGTGTCAGCGGGCTACGCCGCCTACATCTACAACCTGCCGAAGGTCCTGGGCGGCCACGCGTCCTCCTCGACCGCGGTGTCCATCGCCCTCGGCAGCCAGCCTCCGCAGTCCCCGCGCCATCTGCTCGTGGAACTGACCCCCGCAGTTGTCTGGCTGGGGGCGTTCGGCGTGGTTCTGCTGATTGTTGGCCTCCGCCATCTCGCCCAGCCACCGCAAATGCTCGCAGCGGGCACGGTGCTGCTCTGGTGCCTGCTCATGTACGCAGGCAGCCGGACCGCGCTTGACGGATTCCCGCGGCGGTTCGAGCGTGACCTCGGTGCGCCGCTCTCGGTGACGGGCGGGCTCGGCCTCGGGCTGATCGCCCGCTCACTGTGGAACTGGCGGGCGGGCACCCGCCTCGTGGTGGCGGTGACCGCAGTGGCGGCGGCCATCACCGCGGCCATGGTCACCATGCAGGCAATGAAAGACCTCCGACATGAGGCCCGGCCGGCGCACCAGGTGCTCACCCAGCAGGTTGCCGTAGCCGGACAATGGCTGGCGCGTCACAACACCGGCGGGAACATCATCTCCACGTCGTACATGAACCCGGGCGTCTCCAACCGGGCGGTCCTGGCCATGGGCGGTTACACCGGCCTTCAGTCCTACTCTCCGCACCGGATCGCCCACCCGCGCTCACTGCCAACCGCCGGGCGCCAGCCACTGCTGGACTCACGCGAGGTGCTGCTCCACCCCGGGACATGCCAGGCGGCCAGCATCATCGACCATGACGATATCCGTTACGTCGTGCTCTACAAATTCGGGCCCGGTGCGGACCTGGCTGCCTTCCATGCCAACCGGTCCCGTTACCACCCGGTGTTCGAGAACCGTTCAGTGATCATCTATGGCACCGCGCACACTCCATGCAGGGCCACGAGTTAGCCCTCAGCGGGCACGGCGGGGTGTTACGCGTCACTCGCTATGATCACCGGACGTCACTCCAGGGTGGATATAGGACATCGGACAAGGCCTAGCCGAAACTGTCCGGCGATGTTCACGATGACGCGGCGATGCTCGTGGTGACGACTCCGGTCAATCAAGATCAGCCTGCGAGAGGCACGGTGGAGAGCTGCCCTGAGATGGTCCTTTTCGTTACGTGACGTGACCAACCTGATGATGGAGTCCGCGCACAGTGCCGCCGTTCTGAGCGGTCGTCGATTCAGACTCGATCAAGGCAAGCGCTCTCCAGGTCTGGCTGTTCTGCGCTCCCATGAGGTAGGTCGGTTACTACGCCGAACCTGATGATCGTGATGACCGCCGGCTGTCTCGGCAGCGAATCATGGGAGGCCGGCGGGTTACCCAGGGAGGAGTCCGATTGCAGCCAGCCGTTGAAGGCTGACCTTGGCCACGGCACTGCTGCCGGCGCCGCCACCGCAGCGCGGGGGCACTGCCAGGACGCCCGCCGCCGCGAGCCGGCCCCGCCCGGCCGGCTATGCGGCCAGGTATGCCGGCGTCCCGGTACCGGGGCAGGCCTTCCCGGACGGCACCGTCTGCGAGAGATGCTGGACGGGTGGTTGGATGGGTTGCCAGGTTCAGGCTGAGGCGGTGCGGTTCAACGTGCTGGCGCGGGCGGCAGGCAGGCCTTCGCTGGCAAAGCGCCGCCTGTTCTGGAGCTTCCTGCCGGCAGGTGACGTGACTAGTGAGCGGCGCCTGCGCGGCCAGGCCAGCCTGCGAAGCCTGCGCTAACCGGACCGCAAGGAGGCACAATGCCATCGGCCACCACGCTCAGCCCTTCCGGGGACATGACGGGAGCGACCGACACGGCCGCGATCAACGCTGCTCTGGGCGGCGCGGGCGCTGGCGGGAGCGTGCTGCTCGGCCCGGGGGACTGGTACACCGGCGCGCCGCTGAGGATCCCCGCCGGGGTCGAGCTGGCAGGTATCAAGGGCGGGATCAACGGGAAGACCTCGACCACGCCCGCGGGGTCGGTGATCCATCCCGTTGCCGCATTCAGCGCGACCGGGGGCGTCCTCGATCTGGCGGGCGTCGCCGGTGCCAGGATCAGGGACCTGGCCATCCTCAACGACCTCGGTTCACCCGCCGGCGTGGACGGGATCTCCTGTCACGGCAACGTCAAGGGCCTGGAGGTTCTGCACGTGTCAGTCGCCCTGGTGAGCGGGTACGGCCTGGCCTGCTACCAGGACGCCGAGGGCATCGACGGCGACGGCTTATGGATGAGCCGGTGCATGTTCCAGCGCACCGGCAAGTCAGCGGTTCACCGGCCGGTCAGCGATTCCAGCATCCACAACGTTCACGCCCAGTTCGCCGGCCATGTCGCCGGAGCCTCCGATGGCCACGGGTTCTTCACCACCCCGGGCTCGTCGGGGAACATCGTCTATATCGGCTGCCGGGCAGATCTGTGCGCGGGCAGCGGCTGGTTTATCGACCACAGGGGCCGCTTCGGGGACGCCACCAAGCTGATCGGCTGCTCGACCGAGCGCAACTTCCAGGATGGCGTCCTGATCACCAACAGCTCCCCGGCGGGCACCGACTGGCGAGGCCCGGTCATCATCAGCGGCTGCTGCTTCGAGGGCGACGGGATGAACAACGGCGCCGGGGGCGAGTACGCCGGCATCCGGGTCCAGGGAAATAACCGGGTGTTCATCGATGGCACCACCGTCATGGTCAACAATCTCGACGTGTCAGCCGGAGCCCCGAAGTACTCGCTGGGTATCAACGTGACCGGGTCGGCCCCTGGCCAGCCGGAGACGATCGAGTGGGCCAGCGGGCGGATGAACTACTCCACCAGGCAGGGCGGGCAGGCTATCCAGAATCACACGCTGGCCGATCATCTGGTTATCGGCCCGACCGTCACCCAGGCCGGCGGGTACGAGAGCACGACCATCTCGCCGCGGACGGGGAAGGTAGCGCTCTCGGGCGGGACGGCCACGGTATCGAGCCCGTGGGCCTTCCCGGGCAGCCTGATCTATCTCACCAACATCAGCCCCTCCGGCACGGTGGGGACGCCGTATGTCTCCTCGCGCGGTACCGGGTCATTCACGATCGAGTCCACCAGCAGCTCCGATTCCGGCACCATCGCCTGGATGATCATGTAGGAGATTGCGCCGGGTGAACCGGCCGAAGCAATGGCTCAGGGAACAATGCAGGTAACCGCGATGATAGCGGCGCGGTGAACGGCGGCAGTCACCGGCAAGGGCCGCGAGCACGGCAATCCCCGCTCACTACCGCTGACCAGGCCGCTGTCACTGACCACCGACCCGCTGCTGACTTCCGTGATCCGCGGCGACCGGCCGGAAACGTGGTACCTGCCGGGCGGCAACTGCACCGAAAATCTCCCCGAGGGCCCGGCCCGGACCTTGACCCGCCGCTGCCCGGCGGCGGTGAAGGTCACCGTGCCGGGGATGGGCCGTCAGGCGGTGCGAGATTGCCCGGCTGGCACGAAGGCGCGCGACACCTCACACAATGACCTGACTGGGCGCGTTGCTCATAGCCGCAGAGCGGACGTGCGCGGGCCTGCCACGCCCCGGCAGTGCCCGGCATAACCTTGCCGGGGAGCGCGGGCAACTCATCAAGGTCACTACGGAACGTAGCCGGCCCGTAGTGACAGCATGCACGTATAACCGCCGTTCTGTGCTCTGGATGGCCGCTCCGTGGCGAGCGGGGTGGCGCGCAGGTTGGGGCATTCTGCAGCTCCGGTGAGTGTCCTCAGCCACAGTGCCGCGTATGCGGCTGGCGACTGCGCGAAGGGTAGGGTCTTGCTGGTGGACGGCATCCATGACCTGGGTGGCATGCAGGGCTTGGGAGCGGTGGATCATTCGCCGGCGGAGCCGGCCTTTCCCGAGCGGTGGCAGGCGGTGGCCCGGGCACTGATGGCGATCGTCGCCGGCGTGGTGGAGGCGAGCGGCGGCGAGTTCCGGCACTCGATTGAGCGGATGGACCCGGGCCACTACCTGACGTCGGGCTACTACGAGCATTGGCTGACCGCGGCGGCCAGCCTGGCTGTCGAGCACGGGCTGGTGACCCATTCGGACCTTGAGGGGCGCGCCGGCGGGCGGTTCCCGCTGAGCGGCCCGGTGCTCGCGCCGCCGGTGGTGGACGCCGGTCCCGGCGTCGATGAACCTCGCTTCGGGGTCGGCGACCGCGTGCGGGTGCGCGAGTGGCATCCGCCCGGCCACACCCGCTGCCCGCGATACGTCCGGGGCAAGGCCGGGGTGGTGGTGCGGGTGGACGGCACCCATTCGGTGCCCGATGTCGAGGCGCACGGCGCGGCCCGCCGCTATGAGCCGACCTACTCGGTTCGCTTCGACGCCGCCGGCCTGTGGCGGGACGGCCAGCGCGGCGTGTCGGTGCACGTCGACCTGTGGGACAGCTACCTGGAGCGATCGTGAGCCCGGACGGCCATCGCCCGGCTGCCATGTCGCCGGTCGAGCGGCGGGTCGCTGCGCTGGAGGCGTTGCTGACTGAGCGGGGGCTGGTGCCCGAGGGTTTCATCGAGGAGGTCACCCGCCGCTACGAGTCGGAGATCGGCCCGATGAACGGGGCGAAGGTTGCCGCCCGGGCCTGGGTGGACCCGCAGTACAAGGAGCGCCTGCTGGCCGACGGCACCGCCGCCATCGCCGAGCTTGGCTTCGGCGGCCCGGAGGGCGACCACATGGTGGTCGTGGAGAACACGCCCGCCGTCCACAATGTCATCGTGTGCACGCTGTGCTCCTGCTATCCGTGGCCGACGCTGGGACTGCCGCCGGCGTGGTACAAGGACCCTCCGTACCGGGCCCGGATGGTCCGAGAGCCCCGGGCGTTGCTGGCCGAGATGGGCTGTCGGCTGCCCGACGATGTCGAGATCCGGGTGCGGGACTCCTCCGCCGAGGTTCGTTATCTCGTGCTGCCCGAGCGCCCGCCGGGGACCGAGGGCATGACGGAGACGGAGCTGGCCGGGCTGGTCACCCGGGACTCGATGATCGGCGTGGCTCGCCTGTGAGCGGCCAGTGAGCCTGCCGGAGATGGACCTGCCCCGCCGGAACGCCAAGCTGGCCTTCGACGCGCCCTGGCGGGGAATTTCGGTCCCGGTCCTGTCCAGAAGGAGTGTCGCCGCGTGTCCATGAGGAGTGACGCGCAACGGGCGGGGGAACCAGCCGAGCAAGCAACCGCCGCACCACGCGAGGTACAGCGGTCACCCTCCCTCTCTCCTAGCGCCGGGACTTCGTGGAGATCGACCCGTCGGTCTCCGAGCCGACCGCGAGCGGGGCTAGCCCGGCGGCGACGGCGACAGCCGAGCCGGAGCTTGAGCCGGACGGGTTGCGGCCTGTCCCGTACGGGTTCACCGCCTGGCCGCCGAGCGCGCTCCAGCCACTGCTCGACCGGGTGGACCGGAAGTTTGCCCACTCGGACAGGTTCGCCTTGCCGAGCACCACGGCGCCGGCCTCGCGGAGCCTGCCAACGAGGAACGCGTCGCCGCTCTCCGCGTCCCGCAGTGCGGGCGAGCCTGCCGTGGCAGGCATGCCCTCGACGGCGATGTTGTCCTTGATCAGCACCGGGATGCCCTCAAGCGGACGGCCTGGCTGGCCGCCGGTCCTTGCGTTGTCGCTGGCCTGCGCCTCCGCCGCAGCGCTCTGGCTGACGGTGACCACGGCGCGCAGCCGGGGGTTGAGCCGCTCGATCCGGGCCAGGTAGAAGGCGGTGAACTCCGCCGAGGTCAGCGCGCCGGACGTCAGGGCCTGCTGAAGCTCGCCGATCGTGGCGGCCGCCGCATCGATGCCCGTGCCGCGGATGTTCTCGCTGAGGGACTCAGTCTCCGACATGATCGCAGAATAGAGGAGCCTGCGCGGCGGTCGCTGAATCGGTCATTTCCTGGCACTGGCAGCCGCTGGCGAATCCTGCGAGTGCTCATGCGTTTGCAGCCGCAAGCGGGGGCAGGCCTTGTCGACTTCGGACGACGGGGCGTAGATAACCACGGACGCCGCCCGCCACGGTCCGGGAGGGCCTGGAGGGCAACTTCTGCCGCTGCACTGGCTACCAAAACATCGTCCCGCGCAGTCCTGGCGGCAGCCGAAGCCATGTCCGCCGCTCCGATCACGCCCGCCACTGTCGCTTCGAAGGTGGGCGAATGATCCCCGCCCAGTTCGACTACGTGGCCGCGGACTACTGCCGGTGGCTCTGTGCGGAGCCGCGCGGCCTGTCCCTTAGGGCGTTTCCAGTACCTCGGCGCCGAGGTAAGCGGCGATGACCGCGGGATCTGCCTGTACCTCTCGTGGCGTGCCATCGCTGATCACGCGGCCAGCGTCGAGCACCACAATGCGATCACAGACGTTCATCACAAGGTCCACGTCGTGCTCTGCGATGAGGATGCCCATGCCCATTCCCCCCACGAGCTGCCGGATCAGCACGCGAAGCTCGCCGCTCTCGTCCTCGCCGAGTCCGGCCGCAGGTTCGTCGAGCAGCAGGATCGATGGCTCTGTAGCCACAGCCCGCGCGACCGCCAGGAGGCGACGCCGGCTGTAAGGCAGGTCCTTGGCGAGGTGGTCCAGCTCATCCGCGAGCTCGAAGTCCTCGATCGCTGCCGACACCTCGTGCGCGAACCTCGGGATGGCGGGGCGGACGAGGTCAGTGACGTAGGCGAGCAGATCACGACGGTCGGCAGCCGTGCGAAGGTTGTCGTGCACAGTCAGCTCGTCGAACAACTCGAGTGATTGAAACGAACGGCTGATGCCAGCGCGGCTGCGCCGTGCCGCCGACCATCGGTTGATCAGCTGTCCATCCAGGAGCACCTGCCCACCGGTCGGGCGCGTGAAGCCCGTGATTGCATCAATGATGGTCGTCTTGCCCGACCCGTTGGATCCGATGAGACCAACGACCTCTCCCGGCGCCACCGTGAATGACACACCATCCACAGCGACAACCCCGGAGTATCGCACGCGGAGGTCATGCACCTCGAGTGGGCGAGAGGGCAACCGCTCATGGCTGGCTCGGCTGCCATCCGGCGTCGGCTGCACCCGGGCGGCATCTGGCGTCGGCTGCGCCCGGTCGGCATCCGGTGTAGCGAGCGGTCGTTCACGTGTGGGTTGCGATCGTTCGCGCACCAGCCGCCTGGAGAGGTTGGCAAACCTCCGGCCGCTCGAGCGTGCCGCCGACGTGAGCGCGGGCGCAACGCCGTCCGGGTGAATCAACAGAATGATGATGAGCACGCCACCCGCGATGAAAGGGAGCCACTCGCTCGGAAAGGCAAGTACCATCGCGCCGAGCGAGCCCGGCACGAACATCGAGCCGATGAGCGGCCCCATGACGAAGCCGATCCCACCGATCAGCGCCTGGCCCATGGCCGTGATCGACTGGAAGCTGACGAAACCGCTGTACACGATGTTGTCCGACGAAAACGAGATCAGGATCCCGCCCAGCGCAGCGATGGCCGCCGCCAGGCCGAAGGCGTAGAGCTTGACGCTCCACGGGCTGATGCCAAGAGCCGCCGCGGCACGCTCGTTAGTCCGCACTGCGATGAGCCGCCGTCCGGCCCGGCCACGACGAAGATTGGTGACCGCGACCGCGGCCAGCACGAAGAGAACAAAGACGAAAGCGGCGTACCGCTCGGGGTACGTCACCCCGTCGATGTTGAGGCCGAAGAGGTGACGCACCCCCACGCTTGTCCCAATGAGGCCACCGGTGTAGTTGGGATTCTGGAAGACCATCTGGTCGACCGCGGCTCCCAGACCGAGTGTGATGATGGCCAGCTTCACCCCCCGGGTTCGCACGGCCGGGAGCGCGAACAGCAGTCCGATCGGCACCGTACCCGCCATCCCGATCACAAGAGCTGCCTCGAACGGCACGCTCGTGGTCGCAACAAGGCGTCCCGCGATCAAGGCCCCGATGCCTGCGAACGCGTACTGCGCGAGTGAGATCTGTCCGGCGTACCCGGTGACCACGACGATCGACAGCAAGATCGTGGCCACGCCGAATGTCGTGGTGACCGCATCCGCCCAGGTCGCTGAGCGGATCTGGGTGATGAGCACGAAGGTGACGACTGCGGCCGGGACGATCAGTGCTGGACGGAGGCGCCCGGTGCCGAGCTTCGGGAGACGATCGAAGATAAAGCCGCGGATCGGCAGCGCGCGGCCGCTGATCACGACCATCGCGACGATGACGAAGAACGGGACCGTGTCGGCGAGGCCAGGGGTCGTCGAGAACCGGGTTAGCTCGCTCGTGATGACGCCGATGAGCAAACCTGCGGCCAGCGTCTTGGGGAACGACGAGAAACCGCCGACCAGCGCCGCCGCCAGTGCGGCCAGCACGAGGCTCGTGAACGCCGCGACCTCGAGGCTGATGACCGGTGCGACCAGGATCCCCGCCGCGCCAGCAAGCGCGCAGCCCAGCCCCCAGTTGGCGGTCGCGATGAGGTCGGGCGACCAGCCCAACGACGAGGCGGCCCGCTGGTTCTCCGCCACCGCCGTCGTCGCTCGCCCGAAGTTGGTCCAGCGGTAGCCGAACCACAGCAGCACCGTCACGAGGATCGCGATCGCGAACAGCCACAGGCGATCCTCATTGATCACCACGTCCCCTCTGAACGGGCGCAGCAGGGTCGTCGGCAGCGGGCCCGTGACCAGTGTGACGTTGTCGTCGTAGCGGAGCGTCAAAAGTGCTTGCAGCAGCACCAGGACGCCGAGGGTCGCCACGAGCCGGACCAGTGACGAGGCGCGCCGCAACGGCCGCATCACCATGATCTGCATGGCCACCCCGAGGACTGCCGACAGTGCCACTCCGGCGACGAACGCCAAGCCGAAGGGCCACCCCGCCTTCTGGAGCTCCCAGGCGAGATAGGCAGCGGCGGTGCCGATCGCCCCCTGTGCGAAGTTGATGACCCCCGATCCCCGGTAGATCACTACAATCCCCTGGCCGGCCAAGGCATACATCGCGCCCAGGCCCAGGCCCAGCACGGCGAAGCGGATGACATCAGTCACGCGTTAGGACTCCTCGCTGACCTCGGCGACCAACGACTTCAACCGGCACACTGACACAGCATCCTGTGTGGAACGCCGGGACCCGCAACGTGATCGCGCCCGCTGATTCCTATTGCACCGGCCCGACGAACTCGGCGTACTTTTCGCGCATGCCGAAGAAGTCCTGCTCCGCGAAGCGCGGGATCGGCTCACCTGCGAGGGTCGCCGGAAGCGCGTCGAGGTGGAGATGCCACGCCCCGAGCATGGCGTGCACATGCCACGCGGTGTCGGCAGGCAGGGAGTGGATGAGGATCAGCTTGGACCCGTCGCCGTCCGGACGGACCTCCCACCGCATGATGGTGCCGAAGAAGTCGGGCACGTTCCGCCATGCCGGCACGTCCCAGGTCAGCTCGAGCACCTTGAGCGGCTCGACGCGCAGGACCTTCCCGTACACGGTGGCGGGCCCCGCTGGGTGGATCTGGATCACGACGTTGCCGCCCTCGGCCAGCTCCAGCTCATCGACAGGCCCGCCGAGCCACCCCTCAAGCAACTCCGGCTCGCTCACCGCTGCCCACAGTCGCTCCAGCGGCGCGTCGAAGTGTCGCTCGAAGGACACGTCGAAGCGCCCACCGACCGCCCGGACGGTTCCGTCCAGGATCGTCTCCATTCCCTCTCCTTCCTCCGGGGAGCAACGGGGTTCCGGGGGGAGCAACGGGCGGGCCGCCTCAAGGCGGCGGATTGCGGCCCACCTGCGCGCTCACAGCAGCTTCTGCAGGTTTATGAAGCCCGGAGTAAGAGCCGTGTAGCTGCCGTTCTTGATTGTGAGCTGCGTGACGTAGGGGTTGAAGATCCGGTTGTAGAACGGGGCCGCGGGTCCGGTGACCACCGGGGTGTGGAAATTCATGGGTGGGACCAGGCCGCCCGTGTTGAAGCTCTTTGCCCGGTCCAGCGCAGCGCGCAAGCTGGGCCCGTCGATTGTCTTCAGATGCTCACTCTTGATGACCGACGTAAAGACCAGGTATGCCTCCCAGGTGAGCTGGTCGATCTCCGTGAAGCTGTTGAAGTTGTTGACCACGCTCGGATTCGGTGCGTACATCCTCACCGCCTGCTTGGCCTGGTTCCACTTGGGATTGCTGGGCCTCAGGTAAAACGTGGTAGTCAGGCCGCCCTCGGCCAGAGAGTGAGCGCCCCCGGTCTGCGTGATGGCCGACGCCGGTAGCTCGTCGGGGTAGAACAGGATCCGTACCTTCGCCCCCGTTTGCGCGAGCGCTTGGACGGCCAGCGGTCCCTGCGTGGGAGACAGGAGGATCGCCACGCACTGGACACCACCCCCGGTCACGGCGGCCGCGGCCGGGGCAAGGTCAGTGGCGCTCGTGCCGACCAGCGTGACGGGGCCGACCTTCCCGCCAGCGGCATTGAAGCCCCGCTCGAACCACTGCAGGCCGAAGATGCCAACGGGGTTGTTCCACTCCATCACGCCGGCCTTCTTGCACCCTCGCTGCGCAGCGAGCTGGCCAATGCCCAACCACTGGGTCGCGAGGCTGCCAATTATCGGGTAGGAATCCGGGCTGGTGTTCTCGGCGTTGGAGAACTGCTCCTCGCCGATCCACGGGATGTTCGCCTTACTCAGCACCGGCAGGATGCGGGAGCCGCCGCTGATGCTGCCCCAGCCCACGACGGCGACCACCCCGTCGCTGACGGCCTGACGCGCGCACTGCTCAGCGCCGCTTGGATTGTCGTGGTCGTCGCAGAAGATCACCGCGAGCGGACGGCCGTTAATGCCGCCGTGGTGGTTGATGAACCCTTCGTAGGCGATGGCCACCTGCGCCATTGCCGGTGTGCTTCCTCCCTCTTCGGCGCCGGCCGTGCCGATCGTCATCACCTTGATCGGCTTGCCCTTGAGGTTCGTGCTCTGCGGGCTCTGCGCGGTGCTTCCCCCGCTGCATCCAGCTGCCGCGAGCAGGGCTGCCGTAACCAGAGCGACGCCGGCTGTCGTGGACCGCTTGCTGTGTCTGATCCTCCTCATCGTGCACCCAACCTCCTGTCAGGCCACTGATGCGAACAACCCAGCGCGGCCCTGGGCCTACGGTGAAGAAGTGTATGCACCCTGCGTTTCTCCGTCAACGGCGACCGCCGCCGACCTTACCTCGAAGACGATGGCCAGTGGCTCGGGCCGCGCCAGCAGCCAATCGACTCCTTACGCCGACGCCTCGAGCCGCAGCGCGGACGCGCATCACAACCCCCGCCGAGACGCTCCCCAGCTCATCGAACTCGCCATGAATGTTGTCGCCTGCACACACCTCGACGGCTCGGGACCAGGTCGAAGCCTGCTGCCGACCGGGAGGTGGCACACTTGGGTGATGCGGACGGGCAAGGGCCGCTGGGGGCCGCGCGCGCTCATGCTGATGGGATTCATCATCTTCGCCGCCGCCGCCGCCGCCATCGCCTACCCGCTCTGGTGGAACCACCGGTACGAGACGACCGGCAACGGTCTCCTGCGCGAGCACCTCCTCATGCGCCACCAAACCTCCGACACCTCCCGCTGCACGCCGTCGCTCCCATCGAGATACAGCCGCAGCATGCACCTTGACGGCATTCTCGAGATCCCGTCGCTCGGCGTGAGGGCGCCGGTCCTGCAGGGTCTCTCCGACTCGGTCCTGAACGTGGCGGCCGGGCACGACTCGATCTCGCCCTGGCCGGGCGGCCTGGGCGAAAGCATCATCGAGGCGCACGACGTGAGCTACTTCACCCGGATCTCGGCCTTGCGGCGAGGCGACCGTGTGATCTGGGTGGACGCCTGTACCGAGCAGACCTTCCGGGTAGTCGCCACGGAGATCTCGGCGCCTGGCGCCGAGATCCTCCCCCCGCCAGACGGTCGGGGTCTCGCGCTGATCACCTGTCATCCGACGAACGCCCTCTTCTGGACGCCGTACCGTTTCGTCGTCGAGACCGAGATGGTGTCCTCCGGGTTCCTGACCACACCCCAGCCAAGGCTGACCGTCCTCATCCCGCACCTGCGCGTCCCCGCGCCGCCCGCCCTCGTCGCCGAGGGCCTCACCTTGCAGAGCAACTTCATACTGCTTGGTCACCTGTCGACAACCGGGCACCCGTCGGCAGCCTTTCTCGAGAGTCCAGCAGGCCTCGAGGCCGAGAAGGCTGCGCTCGAGTCCTACTTCGGCGCTGAGAAGGCGACCGCCGCCGGCAACTCCGCCTGGTGGCACGATCTAGCCGTCCCTGAACTGCCTATGCCGCCGGCCTGGTCGGTAAACGACCCGGTGAGCGTCACCCTCGACGTCGCCGGCAACAGCGTCCGATCGGTGACACTATGGTCAGCGGCGTTCACGATGCGGCTCGTCGTCCGGCACGGCACCCTTCTCATCGCCTCGGTGGCTCCCGGGTAGCATCGCTGTGTCGTCGGCATGCCGCCGGCCGGTCGAACGATACGACGTGCAGCCAGAAAGTGCTGATGCCGGGAAAGCGTGCGGCCAGCGTCACATGGCGTTCAGCCAGTACTCGCAGAAGTCGGTCAGGGGCGTCGTATCCTTAGCGAGGAGCGGGATGACCAGCGTCATGTCGTCAGGAGGCTCTCCCGCGGTTCGTCGGGAGGCTCTCCCGCGGTGCTCACCGCGGGCGGCAGTGCGGCTTCAGCTGCGTTCCGCGGCTGGCGGCTCCGCATCGAGCGCGGAGTTCAGCTGGCGGGTTCGTGGTTGGCAAGGAAGGCGTTGGGTGGCGGCGCGCCCCACAGATGCGGCGGGACGTCCCAGTCGCCTGCTACCCAGTGGTCGTCGATCTGGTCGATGTCGGAGAACCATTCGATCCAGGAGCCCCAGGGGTCCGGGTTGTAGTGGAAGAAGTTCGAGCCGATGGTGTGACGGCCCAGGCCCCAGCCGGCCTCGCGACCCTTGGCGCGCATCCGGTCGGCCCCCAGCGCGATCGCGTCGATGGACGGCACCTCGAAGCTGGCGTGATGGAAGCCGCGGTGGGTGCTGGTGATGAATCCGAAGATGTGGTGGTCGCCGGGCCCGGCGTTGAGGAAGGTCACCAGGCCGCGGATCCGGTCACTGACCCGCAGTCCGAGCACCTGGGTGTAGAAGTCGGTCATCTGCTGTGGCTGCGCGGTGAACAGCAACGAGTGTCCCAGCCTGCGCGGCGCCACATCCTCGGTGGCCTGCTGCCACTGCGCGGCACCGATCCGCTGCCGGCTCGCGCCCATGTTGACCAGTACCTCCGCGGCCGGCCGGGCGGGTGCTGGCGCCTCGTCGAGCAGCTGCACGGCGGTCCCGTCAGGGTCGCGTATCCACAGGCCGTCTCCCGTCGCGCCAACGGGGGGTTCGATGACTGGCGCGCCGGCCCGCTCCAGCGCTTCCCGGACCGAGTCCAGCGTGCCGGGGCGCAGCGTGAACGAGACATGGTGGAGCCGCTTGGCCCGCGCCTGCACGAGCCGGACCTGCTCCTGGTTGCGGCCGGGACACTGCGCGACCAGCGACCCGTCCTTCTCCCCGGTCTCCAGGCCGAAGTCCTGCAAGAACCCGTCTGCCACGTCCAGGTCCGGTACTTCCAGCGCATAGTGGTGCAGCCCTGAGATCACGGCTCTGCCCTTCTTGGTAAACTGCATACAGTTTAGGCTGCGTCGGGCCATCTGGGAAGAGGGAGAGCTCGCGTATTCCGGGGCCCGCGCGGCGCGAGCTTGCCCAGGCAGCGCACGTGCTGTCCTGTCTCGGGCTGGTCACCGCCCGGGGAAGGTATCCGCCCCGGCCGGTACTGCAGCGGGCCTCCTGATCCGAGCGGTACTCGCCGCGACGAAACGCCGGGACGTTCATTCCGGTCGGGGTCCGCCCGCAAGCGCGGGGAGGTCAGCGAGAGGGGTCGTCGCGGAGAGCTCTCAGGGCGGCGGCGTGCTCTGCCGTTATCCCTTTCGCCCGCTGACCCGCCGCCTCCTTGGGTGTCAGCCCGGCGCCAATCCAGTCAGCCACCTCGCCGATCGGGATGCCCGCCCGCCACCAGTCCCGTACCGTGCCAGCAAGGGTGACGCCGTTGCGGACGAGGCGCCTGGCTTCGTGCGGGCGAAGCGCGAGGGCCTTCCAGACCCGCGCCTCAGCGCCGTCGATCCCTTGTTTGGCCCAGGCGACAGCTTCATCGTCGAACACCTGCCTGGTCACGCAGCTGGGGAGCATCTGCGGCGGTGCGCCGGCTTCGACGAACGTCTGAACAGGGGCCAGGCCTCGTCCGCCACGCATCACGCGAGCGGTAGCGACACTGCGTCCAGACCGCCTCCAGACCGCCGCCTCGGGTGTCAGCCCGGCGCCAATCCAGTCAGCCACCTCCCCGATCGGGATGCCCGCCTGCCACCAGTCCCGTACCGTGCCAGCGAGCGCGGCGCCGTTGCGGACGAGGCGCCTGGCTTCGTGCGGGCGAAGCCCGAGGGCCTTCCAGACCGGCGCCTCGCCGGCGTCAATCCCTTCTTTGGCCCAGGCGACAGCCTCATCGTCGAACCACTGCCTCGCCATGTAGCTGTAGAGCATCTGGGGCGGCACGCCGGCCTCGACAAACGTCTGAACAGGACCGCCGCCCCACTGCCCGTACCATTTGAAACCAGTGCCCATCGTTGCCCCCTACCCGCTACCAGCCGCCGGCACCGGGGCTTGGGGCTGGACCATGACGGCCGTCGCCCAGTCAGGGACCGTGCCAGCCGGGTCCATGAGCCCGACGATCACCCGCACTCCGCGTGGCGCAGCCGGTGGCCATGGGGTGTGACCGTCGGTCAGCACGATGACGAGGTCAGGGCGGGGCTTTAGGGCGCTTGCCGCCTCCAGCCCTGCCCCCATGTCCGTATCGCCCCCGCCGAGTAGGCGCACCTCACGGGCATTCAGTACGCGCTGTGCCTCGTAGGCGGAAGCGTCGCAGCACACAACCCGCAGTCGGCGACGGCCGACGCCGAGACCGCGAAGCACACCGGACACTTCCGCCAGGGCCTGGCCGAGCATCTGGTCGCTCATGCTCCCGGAGGTGTCAAGCACCATCGCCACCTGCGGGAGCGGCTGGCGCAGGCTGGGCAGAACCACGTCCGGCGCGGCTGAGGCACGGCGGGACGGTCGATGGTAGGTGAAGTCGACCCTTCCGGCGACATCGGCGATTCCCCGGCGAACCGCCGAGGACAGGACGCGCTGCCAGCTCACTGCCGGCTCGAGCAGGTCGTCGGCCCAGCGCTGCCAGCCGGCTGGGACGTCACCTCGCTGCTGACGGTGCTCGCGTACGCGTCGAGCCACCTCGCGCGCGACCAGCTTCTGGCCGATGCCACTGAGCCCCGGGCGCCCGCAATCCCATGGTCGGGCGCGGCCGTCACACCCGCTGCCACAGTCGCGGCTGCTCGAGACGACACCCGTACCGCCGCGGGCATCGCGGGACGGTCGGGCCGCGCTATCGCCGAGTGCGTCCCAGTACTGTTCGGCGAGCCACCCGGTTTGACACTGGATGTCGGCGGGTGTAAGTGCGGTCGCGGGCAACGCGAGCTCGCCCGCGAGAAGGTCGTCATTGATCTCGGCGTCGCTGGCGATGTTCCAGCGCCGCTGCTGCGGGGTCGGGGCACCGACGGGCGGACTCTGGTCTTCCTCGGCAGGCATCGGGTACCGATCGGCGTGGCGGCGCAGGAGGTGGGAGACCTGGTGCACGAGCCAGAAGCCGAGCGTGGGTACGTCGGTCCTCTCAAGCACTGCGGGGTCGAGGTACACGTGCCAGTTGCGGTCAACCGGGTAGGCGGAGAGGTCCCTGCCTGCAGCGTCGTCGGGTCCGGCGATCACCGGTTCGAGGGCGAGCAAGGCCGTCGCCAGGTAGGGCGCCTGCCGGGCCGCCCAGACGCGGCTGGCAGCCCACCTTTGGCGCAGCTCGACGGTGAGGTCGCCGAGCCCGGATGTCCGCACCGCTCCTCACCCCTCTGCTCGCATCAGGCCGGCCGCACGGAGGACAGGTGCCAGCGCCAGCACCTCTGACGGCAGGTCGGCGCCAGCTGGGCGAGCGTCGGCCAGAGTGCGAGCGACTAGTGCTGCGACGTCGGGCGCGGCGTCAGCGGCTCTGGCGACCACGCGCCAGGCGGCGCTCCAGGACGCAGCGTCGCCGTGTGCTACCGCCACCGATGCCACTGCGGTCAAAGCCGCAAAGGCGCGGTCGCTCCGTTGCGGAAGCACGAAGCCGTCCGGATCCGCCAGCACGGCCTCCGGATCGGGGAGGTCGGCGTTTGCCAGCCACGACAGGAACTCGACTGCTGGCCCCTCGCCGACGGCGCCGATCACGAGCGCCGCCCTGGCCTCCTCGCTGGCCCGGGACGCCTCGCACGCGGCGAGGAGAACGGCGACCGCCTCCCAGCTCCGCGGGCTCGGCCAGCCGCGGCTCGCCAGGGCAGCGACCTTCGGGACCTGCAGGACGAGGGCAGGCCGCACCTGCAGGAAAGCGGCAACGGCCGCCCGGGCGGCAACCTGGTGGGTCAGCGAGGGCTCCTCGGAGAGAAGCAGGGTGGGTGCCGGAAAGCCGACGGCCAGCCCGTTGGCGACGGCTCTCGCATCGACCGGCCAGTCGAGGTGGATGAGGCGGTTGGCGAGCGGTGGCGCCAGCTCCCAGCCTTCGGCCGCCTCTTCGGGGGGATTGGCGGCAGCCACCACCCGCACTCCCGGTGGCAGCGCCAGATCGCCGACCACCCGTTCGAGTACCACTCGCAACATGGCGGCCTGGACAGCGGGCGGCGAGGTCGTCAGCTCGTCGAGAAACAGGAGGCCGACGCCGCTCTCGGCCAGCCTCGTCGCCCAGGCTGGCGGAGCCATGCGTACGCCACCGTTGACGACAACGGGCATTCCTGCGAAGTCGGCCGGCTCCCTGATGGAGCCGATCACGACCTCCAGCGGCCAATCCAGATCCTCGGCCAAGGCTCGGACAACCGACGTCTTGCCGGTACCGGGACTTCCCCAGAGGACCACGGGCACCCCGGCCGTGATGGCAAGGGCCAGTGCTTCAGTGACGACCGTCGTCTCGATGACCGACCTCCTGGCGAGAGCGGATCAGTCGCCTCCATTCTCGCGGGTCCAGCACGAATGAGGAACAGTCAAGCTTTGCGGACGAGTTGTCCTGATTGATCACGCGGCGACCTTCTGCCCGGCTTCGTCGTGCCGCTCGGTGAGCGCTCCCGGCTGCAACCTGGCGCCTGGTCGCGCGAGGGCGCGACCGGGTGGGGCCCTGACACACCGCCGCAAGCTCGTCGTCATCGGGTTCGGAGCGTTCAGTCGTGGCGTACATGTATCTCCAGACAGCCGCCGCCCCGGCCATGGAACAGCGTGTTGCGACTTGGGTACGGCGGGGCCAGCTGGGCGTAGTACGCGATGCCCTCGAACATGGTGGCGCCGAGGATGTCGGCTCGGCTCCCGATCTCGAGGAGCAGCCGGTGGCCGGCCCGGAACAGGTTGGCTGTGGGGATCAGCGAGATGTCGAGCTCGACTGGCTCACCAGGGACGAGAGGGACCGATGCGGTGTAGTCGTGCGCGATCTCATCGTCGCTTGTCCGCGCGGGATCGACCCTACGGTGAGCGGCCTGGAGCCAGCCCCACGACAGCTTCCGATGGAGATTCCCGTTGGGCGCGAGGTCCGAGACGCGAGCGACCACGTGGGTGTCGCAGGCGGTTGCGGCAAGGCGCAGATGCAGCGTGACCGGACCGACAACCTCGGTATCGGTCTCGAAGGCATCCGTCGCGTAACGGAGAACCTGGGTTTCGTAACGCTCCAGCTCGGGCGAGTACCGCATCCCGCGAGGAATTGCGAGGAACGAGAGCTGGGTCTGCTCGGCTGGAGTGCCTTGGGCGAGAAGGTGCTCGCTGGTCGGATCGGCGCCACGCGCTACGAGCTGCAAGTGGAGCTTCTCGGTCCCGGGTACCGGCCAGTTCGTCGCCTCGCGCCACCGGCCGGCCCCCTGCAGCCAATAGCGAACGGGCGGAAGCCCGTCGACGCCGGTATCGAGCCCCTTCAGGTGATAGTCGTACCAAGCGAGCAGCTCCTGCTGATAGTCCTGCCAGGGCCAGCGCACCGCCGGTGGACCGACGAAGAGCAGCTTCGGCGACGTGAGGCGCCGCCAGGCCTCAAACGCGCCGCGCGTGTGCAGCGCCGGGTTGCCCCAGTTCGTGCCAATCAGCACCGGGACCTGGACGCGAGCGAGGCTCTCCGATGCTGACCGCTCACGGTAGAACGGGCCGTCCTCACGCTCATCGAACAGGAGCGTCGCGAAATGCCGCGTCCACAACTCCGACGGGCGCATTCGCTTGACCATTCCCGAATCACCGAGTCGCAAGAACACCTGCTTGCAAAGCCATTGGAACCACGCGCGATCGAGGCCGTGGCTCATTGCGTGGCGCACCCGGGGGGCGAGCCGCTTGTTGGCCCACGTGCCGGCACCCGAGAAGAAAGTGCTGAGGAAATCGGCCTGGGGTGCGCCGCCGTGATAGATGGCGTGACGGTAGAGGTCGGTCCACCCGAGGTAGGGGAAGATCGCGCGCAAATGCGGCGGTTGCTGCGCAGCTGCAAGGTACTGGATGAGCGCGAAGTAGCTCATGCCGATCATGCCGACGTTGCCGTCGCACCAGGGCTGCCCCGCGGTCCATTCGATCGTGTCGGCGACGTCGCGCTGCTCCTGGGGTGACAGGAGCCCGTTGAATTCGCCGTCGGATCGGCCGGTACCCCGCGCGTTCACGTTGAAGTGGCAGTAGCCGCGGGCAACGAGATTGGTCACCGGACCAGACTCGTTGATTGGCATCGGGATGCCAGTGTGCTGGAGATCCTTCGGGTAGTACGACCAGGCGAGCAGCGTCGGGAACGCTCCCGTCGCCTTCGGTCGGTACAGATCGCCGCGCAGGACGGTCCCGTCGGGAAGAGTTACCTCGACGTCGGCGTCAAGGACGACCCGGTATCGCTTCGGTGACGACGCCTTCGGAACCCACCCCGCCAGCTGGATCCCTGCGACGCGGCTGTGGGGCCTTGCGAGTAGCCCGCGAACGGGACGTCCCGCCGCGAGTTCGCGCCGGCCCCCGGTAGCGATCGAGCGATCTGCCTCTCCCATGCCGTTGACCTCCATCGTGCGCGACTGCCTGGCTGTCGGCGAAGCTGGGCCCTGCGCCGACCATGCACCATCAGCTCTCGCACCTGGTAAAACTGTACACACATCATCGAAACGCTGGCCCGGCCGGAGTCGGCGCGGTGCCTCGCGGCACGGTGCTAGATTCAACTGTGTACAGTAGGCGGAAGGAAGAGCTATGCGACTGATCGCCATCGAGGAGCACTTCAACCTGCCGGAGATTGAGAAAGCCCCGGAGCAAGGAGGGCGGATCAACCCGGCGGGCGACCTCCTCTACGACCTGGATGACGGGCGGCTGGCGAGCATGGACGCCGCCGGCATCGACGTCCAGGTGCTCTCGTCATCGACCACGTCGGTGCAGTACTTCGAGCCGGCCCGGTCCGTGGAGCTGGCCAGGAAGGCCAACGACCACCTGGCGGCGGCCATCGAACGGCATCCCGACCGCTTCTACGGCTTCGCCACCTTGCCGACGCCCGATCCGGCGGCAGCGGTGGTCGAGCTCGAGCGGACGGTGCGCGAGTATGACTTCAAGGGGGCGATGATCCACGGTCATACCAACGGCAAGTTCCTCGACCACAAGGACTTCTGGCCGATTCTCGAAGCGGCCGAGGCGCTCGGCGTCCCCATCTATCTGCACCCGACCTACCCGCCCCGTGCGGTCTTCGACGCGTACTACGGTGACCTTGAGCCGCCGATTGCGCTCACCCTTTCGGCGCCCGGGTGGGGATGGCACGTCGACGCCGGCATGCACACCCTCAGACTCGTCCTGGCCGGCGTGTTCGACCGGTTCCCGGGTCTGCAGCTGATCATCGGCCACATGGGCGAGGCGATCCCCTTCAACCTGGCCCGCGCCGAGAGCGTGATGGCCAGGCCAGCGGCTCGCCTGCAACGGCGGATCAGCGAGTACTTCCTGGCGAACATCTTCATCACCACTAGCGGGTATTTCACGTTCCCGCCGCTGCTGTGCGCCATCATGGTGCTCGGTGCCGACCGGATCATCTTCTCGGTGGACTACCCCTTTTCGGACAACCAGGAGGCTCGGACCTTCTTCGACGCCATACCGCTCAGTGCGGTGGACAAGGAGAAGATCGCCCACGGCAACGTCGAGGCGCTGCTCGGAATCTAGCTGGAGCGAGCGGGAGCCGGCCGACGTCGTACCGCGCGTCCCGGGCTGCCTGTCCCGGGGAAGCGCATGCGTCGCCGCCGTGAGCGCACACGATTCTGGATCAGCTACAGGTCTTCATCAGCTACAGGTCTTCGCGGATCTGAGTGTCTTGGCCGATGCTGCCTTGCGCCGTCGAGCGCCGCCCGAGATAGATGTCCCGCAGGTGGCCCAGATCTCTCGCCACCTCCTTGGCGATTCCCTCGAGTGCGATCTTCCCGCGCTGCATGACGTAGACGCGGTCCGCAACCGACAGCGCCCGTGGAACGTGCTGCTCGACGAAGAGAACGCCGATGCCGCGATCGCTGGCCGCGTGACGCACTGCGCGGAGCAAGCGCTGGACGATCAGCGGCGCGAGCCCGAGCGAGAGCTCGTCGACAAGGAGCAGTTTCGGGTCTCGAGCCAGCGCGCGCGCGATAGCTAGCATCTGCTGTTCCCCGCCGGATAGCAGCCCCGCACGGCTCCGCATCAGCGCCCCGAGCTCAGGGAACACCGCCAGTGCCCGAGCGTGCGGTATCCGCCCCAGACGGATGTTGTCGGCCGTCGACAGCCCCATGAACACCGACCGGTCCTCTGTGACCAAGCCGAGACCTTGCCTCGCCCGCTTGTACAAGGGAGCCTTCGTCCCCACGCCTTGCCAGATGACCTCGCCGGCGATCGGAGAAAGCTCACCGCTCAGGGTGAGGAGGGTGGTGGTCTTGCCTACACCGTTCGGACCGAGGAGGGCGACCACCTCGCCGCGATCGACTCGCAAGTCGACGTCGCGGACAACGGGTACGCCGTTGTAGCCGGCGGCCAAGCCGCGAGCTTCGAGCAGAGGCGGCGTAAGCACTCACCTTCCCCCGTCGACATCGTCAGCTCGCACGCTGCATAACCATCCTGCGGATCGCGCCCAGCGTCGCAACGACTGCGCCGAGGTACGCATCCCGCATGCTCGCTTCGTAGTCGCGCTCTTCGCGACTGCCCGGCTCGGTGCCTTCGATTTCGAGGGCGAACGAGAACTTGAGCTCGAGCTCTCCGTTCGAGTTTTCAAGGATCTCGTTCGTGATCACCCCCAGCACCCGGCCCTGGACGCGACGGAACTCCACGCTGGTCTTCGGTGTGAGGGTGACTGCTTCACGAAGATCATCGCCCCCGAAGCGAATATCCCGCAGGATGAAGTTCTCACGCCGCTCCACGACATCGCACTTCTCCATCGTCGGAACGAACGGCAGCGCATTCTCGGCCTTCATCACCAGGCCGTCCCAGACATCGTCACGAGTGAGCACCGGGGCCTCCGGATCGCCCCGGTCGTTGACGAGAACGGAGTGGCTTAGTTCGATCATCGGATCTCACCTTCTGCTGAAGCCGCACCAGAGGCATATGCGCGTGATCGTAGTGAAATGATCCGAGCTGTCAGCGGGGAGGCTCCGTGGCGTTGCCCGACGGGTCGGCTAGATCCTGCTCGTCCGTCCGCCACGCTGGCCGGGTGCCAAGCCCTGCGTCGCCCAGGCTCAGCGGACGCGGTCATGCCAGGTTGGCCTCCACGTCGAGGGTGAGCCCGACCCGATTGCCGACGAGCCAGCCGCCACCGGGCAGGGGGATATTCGAATCAAGGCCGAAGTCCCGCCGGTCGAACTCGGTCCTGGCCTCGAACGCCATCTTGGCCCGCCCCCCGAGCATTGGTGGTGAGGGGAGCACACCCTCGAAGCTGGCATCGAGGATGACCTCACGGCTGCAGTCCTTGATGGTCAGGTCGCCAGCGACCTGCCAGAGGCTCGCCTCGACCCACTTGACCCGGGTGCTCCGGAAGTGCAGCGTGCTGAACTTGTCGGCCTGCAGGTAGTGCTCGCCCTTCACGGCGGCCATTGCGACTGGGTTGGGCATCTGGAGGCTGTCCGCGTCGATGGTCACCTCGACCCAGGACTCTTCCGGTTTCTCAGCGATGTGGAGGTCGCCCGAGAACGTGGCGAACCAGCCTCGCAGGCGCGTCAGCATCATGTGCCGGCAGTCGAACGCCAGGATGGAGTGGCCCGGGTCGATGGTCCACACGCCCGGCACCGGAAGGGCCAGGTGCTCGAACTCGCGCATAATGGGCGCTACGGCCGCATCGCTCGTTGCTTCGGCGCTGTCGCTCATCACTTGCCCCCAGCCTCGCCGAGCACGTAACGGTCAACGACGCGCTCGTAGAAGCGGTTGTTGTGCTCCTGACGGTTGAGTCGGCTCCCAGGGAACGACCGTTGGTGCAAGCCCTGCTGGATGCGCGGGTACATGGTGAAGTCCTGGAGGAACTCGACGGGGATGCGATCCTGATTGCTCCGCCAGTCGGCGATGAATTCACGCTGGGGCGGCGGCGCCTTGCCGTCCGCGAAGAGGAAGAGGGACCTGATCTCGAAGAGGCAGGTGTCGGGGTCCATCCCGTTCGGCCGGATCCGCAGGTTGAGGTAGCTGTTGCCCGCGACCGGGCCGGTCATGTTCGGGAAGTAGAGGAACTCGAACGGGAACCCGAACAGCTCGTGATCACCGAGATGGGACAGGTCCAGGCCCTGGGCGGCGCAGGCCTCTCGGCGGAGTTGCAGCATGAAATCTGGGCCCTCCATGTCCAAGGGCAGCTGGTCCATGGTCTCGAAGTACTCGATCTCGTAGGGGGCGACGCGGCGGTTGTGGTTCATGTACTGCAGGGCTTGGCGCACGAACGCACGGGGATCGGGACCGAGGTCGCGGAGCTTCACCGGGGGCATGCCCGCGGTCGGGTGCCAGTCCAGCTGGTAGAACAAGGTGTGCGTGTCGAAGTGGTCGTACGCGAACATGTTCATGATCGCCGCAGCCGGCACGCCACCTCCGCGGCCTGCACCCTCCTGGCCGGCCTGTCGGCCACCCGGACCGGTCGCCGGCGCTCCGACCTCGTTGAGATCCATGATGTGGGTCGCCCAGGCGTGGTAGGACTCGTTGAACTGCTCGATGGCCATCTTCCAGTTGGCGTCCACGATCACGCTCAGGTGCTGGACGGTGCGCATCTTCTCGAGCTCGAACCGCGCCAGCCGCTCGGGAATGGGCCCAAGCCAGTCGCGCAGCGGCTCTGCGGCAGGGTCCATGTTGATGAACACGAAACCGCCCCAGGTGTCCATCCGCACCTCGCGGAGCCGGATCTCCTCTTGCTGCACACAGCTGACCGCGAAGTCGGACCCGCCGGGCAGGAAATGGATCGAACCGTCGAGGTTGTAGGCCCACCCGTGGAAGGTGCATTGGAGCTTGTCTTCGTTGCCCGGGGTGCAGGGCCGATCGCGGACGTTGCCCTGACCTTCGACGAGCAACGTCCCGCGGTGCATGCACGAGTTGTGAAAGGCCTTGATCGTGTCGGGCGTTGCCCGCACGAGCAGGATCGACTGGTCCCCGATCGTGTACTCGAGAAAATCCCCGACTTCGGGGATATCCTCTTCGCGCCCGGCCATCTGCCAGACCCGCGGCCACAGCCGTTCGTATTCGAGTTCTAGCCACTTTCGCGACGTGTAACGGTCGCTCGGGATCAGCTCAGTCTCGGCGTATCTCTCGTACTTCTGCCT
>DATGVY010000429.1:0-5895 GCA_035299845.1 Streptosporangiaceae bacterium | reverse complement strand
TGGCGCCTGTCAGGTCAGCACCGCTGAGATCCTTTCCGGTGAGGTCGGCGCCGCCGAGGCTGGCGTCGCGGGGGCCGGCACTGCCGGGGCCGGCGTCGCGGGGGCCGGCTCCCTGGCGCGAGGCGTCGGCTCGCGCCAGCTCGCTCGCGCGTAGCAGCAACGTATTGATGTCTCGCCGGTGCGCGCTCACGTCGAACTCCGCGAGAGCGCCGGGACTGTCATGCGTACGGCGCTCGGTCTCATGCAGCGCCAGGCTGAGCTCACCATGGAGCGGGCCGGCCTGCGGCAGCGTCAGCGCCTCACTTAGGTACCAGAGCAGCTCATGGAGCTGCCGCATGATCGTGAACACCTTGAACATCTGCGCCGCGATTCCCGGCGTCCGGCGCCAGTCCTGTCCGCCGAAGGTGACCTGGGCGACCTTCTGCCCGGCCCCGAAGCAGTCGTAGACGGCGCAGCCAGGGAAACCCTGCTGCCGGAGGTGATCGTGCAGGGAGCAGCGGAAGTCCGCTCGCAGGTTCGGACATGCCTGGCCGGCGTCCTTGTCGATGGCGAAGTCCGCCGAGACCGAGAAGGCGGGCACGACACAGCACAGCCCGAAGCAGCGCTCGCAGTCAGCTCGCAGAGTCCGGCGACGTCCGTCGGATGCGGCTGCTGAAGGCTGGCCTACCTCGGGCAATGCCGGATCTCCCGTCAGCGTGGGCACCGCATGCGGCGCGCTCATCCTCGCGCGGCCGGCCGGCCACCCAGAGGCTAGGGCAAGCGCGCCGGATGCAGCAGGCCTTCCGATTGACTCTAGGCTCCCGCCGCCCGGCCATTCTCCGCCCGGCCATTCTCCGCCCGGCCATTCTCCCGCCTGCCTGCGCCGGCTGCCGCCGAGCCAGATCGCGGAAGCCAGCTGCCTGCTCACTGCCGGGCGAACATGTCCAGCGCGCCCGCCAGCCACTCGCGCTTGACGTCACTGCCCTGGTGCTCTGAGTGGTTGTCGAGGAGGAGTTCAGCGTCTGGCCAGGCACGGGCGAGTTCCCCTGCGGTGTCCATCGGGCAGCTGAGGTCGAGGGGCCGTGGATAAGGACACCCGGGAGGTCGGCCAGCCGTCCGGCGTGCCGCAGCGGAACGCCTTCCTCCAGCCATGCGCCGTGGGCGGCGTGGTGCGCGCAGATGCGGACCAGCGCGAGCATGGCGGCAGGCGGGCGGTCGCTGTAGGGGCGCGGCCTGGCGCTCGGCTCCAGGGACAGCACAGCATCTTCCCACGCGCACCAGGCATTCGCCGCCCGGGCCCGCACCAGCGGGTCTGGGTCGTCCATCAGCCGCGACGGCGATCGCGACGTAATATCCATGCACAATTGCCGGGATGTCCGGCACTGTCCCAGCCGGGATGGAGCCTGCCTGCCGCAGGCGGGCGGAGGTCTTCATGATCCCGGGGATTTCTCAGTCGTAGCGACTGAGAAATCCCCGGGATCATGAAATCAGGCTCAGCCACGCTGGCGCCCGGCACTCCGCCAGCGGGATGCGCAGGTCACTGGTAATCCATGCCGGGAGATACGCTGACCTCGCGCCGGTCATGGCCGCGCCACTGCCAGGGCGGCCCCGGCTGGCCGTAGTACTGCTGGCCGGAGTACTGGAGAGACGCCGATGAGACGCATGATCGAGGCCGGCCAGGTTCGGCCAGGTCGGCCTGCCTGGTTCGGCCGGCCTGCCTGGTTCGGCCGGCCTGCCTGGTTCGGCCGGCCTGCCTGGTTCGGCCGGCCTGCCTGGTTCGGCCGGCCTGCCTGGTTCGGCTGGCCTGCCTGGTTCGGCTGGCCTGCCTGGTTCGGCCATGCCCCGCGGGCAGCCGGGAGCCGGCGCCGCCATCTGGGGTGCCGATGACGCCTGCAGTCCGCCTGCCGGGATCGAAATCCATCACCGCGCGAGCGCTCTTCCTGGCCGCGGCGGCATCCGGCACCAGCGTCATCCGGAAGCCGTTGCGGGCCAGCGACACGCGCGCGTTTCTCGGCGCGCTTGCCGTGCTCGGGTACGCGCTGGAGGTGTCGGATTCGCAATGGGCAATTACCGGCAGCCCGGCAGGCCCTCCTGCGCCCAGCGGCGCGGTGTGGTGCCATGATGCCGCGACCGCGGCCCGGTTCCTGCCCGTGCTGTGCGCGGCGGGGCACGGCACGTACGCGGTTGACGCCAGCGAGCAGATGCGAGCGCGGCCGATGGCGCCCTTGCTGCTGGCGCTGCGCAGGCTCGGCATGCGCGGCCAGGCCGCCGCGGGCGACCATCTTCCCCTCCTGATAGAGGCGGACGGCATCAAGGGCGGCGAGGTCACCCTGGACGCGAGCGAATCCAGCCAGTACCTCACCGCGCTGTGCCTGCTCGGACCGCTCACCGCGGAAGGGCTGCGGATCCACGTGACCGACCTGGTCTCCGCGCCGTACATCGACCTGACGGTCGCCATGATGCGCGCCTTCGGGGCGAGGGCGGACCGCGATGGCAGTGTCTTCGATATCCCCCCCACGGGCTACCGGGCGGCCAGCGTCAGCGTGGAGCCCGATGCGTCGACAGCGTCCTACTTCCTGGCAGCGGCGGCCGTCACCGGAAATAGCGTGACGATACCGGGGCTGGGCACACGATCGGCGCAGGGAGACATCAGGTTCGGCACCAAGGTGCTCGCGGCCATGGGCTGCAGCATCGAGATGGGCGATGAATCGATCACCCTCAGCGGTCCTGGCCAGCTGGACGGCGGCGAGTTCTCGATGCGAGACATATCCGACACGATGCCAACCCTCGCCGCGATCGCCCCGTTCGCCGCCGCGCCGGTGACCATCACTGACGTCGGCAACGTGCGAGTGAAGGAATGCGACCGGCTCGACGCCATGGCGAGCAACCTGCGGGCCTGCGGGATACGAGTGCAAGAAGGACCAGACTGGCTCACGATCCATCCCGGGCGGCCAGCGGCCGCGCAGATCAGCTGCCGCAGTGATCACCGCATTGCGATGGCGTTCAGCATCCTGGGCCTGCGGACCGCTGGCCTCACCCTGGACGACCCCCGGTGCGTGGGCAAGACCTGTCCGGACTTCCATACTCTCCTGGCCCGCCTGCAGGCCTGCTGGGAGCCGGGCAGCTCATGACTGGCAGCGTGCCGATCACTGGCGCCGGGACCTGCAGGCCAGCGGCATGACCGTCGTCAGCGGCTGCCTCGATGGACCAGCACCGCATAGGCGATGACGTTGCCCAGGTAGTGGCCGGTGGCGTAGTCGAACGTCCCGCCGCAGGTGATCAGCCGTAGCTGCGCATCCGGCGTAGGCCCGTACACCGCCTCCGTCGGAAACCGGGACTTCAGGTAGGCATGCATGGCCGTCACCCGGAACACTGCCAGCGTCCCGCCCGCCCGCCGCACGTAGACGCGGCTACCGCGGTGCAGGAGGCGAAGCCGGTAGAAGACACCTGGCCCCAGCCGGGAGTCGATGTGGCCGCCGATGACGGCGGCGCCGATCGCGCCCGGCCGGGAGCTGCCGGTGTACCAGCCGGCTACGGCTGCGCTCGCCGGAACCTGAAGGGTCCCGGCTGACGTAAGCCCCAGCCGGACGAGCCGGGTGCTCACGCCGATGGACGGGATGATCAGGCGGATCGGCCTGGCCGCCCGCCTGGCCGATGGCTGGGGTGCGGGAGCCTGGCTGCCGAGCGGCACCGGGACGACCTTTGGCCGGCCCGCGGGCATGGCCGCGTGGCTGCCAGGGACGCTGTGCTGGCTGGCCACGGCCAGCGCGGCCACGCTGCCACCGGCCGCGAGCAGGCCGCAGGCCAGCACTACCGCGGCGACCGGCCGGCGCACCACGCGTATCGGCGAGATGTGCCGGCCTGGCCGCGTCGTCAGGTCATCGCGCATGCAGGGCCGGGCGCCGGCGGCGGCGCAGGCGGAGAGCCCCGCCCGCCGCGGCGAGCAGGCCGGCAGCGGCGGCGCCCAGCCACGGCAGCGGCGAGACGCCAGGGCGCGGCGCGGTGCCGCCGAACCCCATCTGGGCGCTGCCGGCCGGCATGACCTTGCTGCCCGCCGAGTCCATCAGGCAGACGACCTTCAGCTGGCCGGAGTCATCCAAGACGACGAGCGTGTAGATGGCGTTGGCAGCCAGCATGAACCGGCCAGACCCATGCTCGGACTCACCTACCGCGCGCACCGTGAGGTCACCTGGCCTGAGCGCCTGATAGTGCGTCACCGTGGTGAACCTGAGGTTGCGCCCGAGTACCTTCTTGCCAGCGCTGACAGTCACCGCGGTCTGGTGCATCGACGCCTGGATGACCCGCACCATCGCCTTTCCGCGGGGCGTCTGCAGCCGGTCCCTGAATACCTGCAGCCGCAGGCCAGCCGCTGGCCCCATGCCCGCCACGGTATAAGCGTCGCCGCTGGCCACGCTCACGGTCGTGGACAGGACCGGCTTGGATGTCGCGGCGGCGCCTGGCATGCGCATCGCAACGGTGTACTCCCCGGTCGGGACCCGCTCATAGGGCGACACGGTGCCGTAGCTGACGTGCCTGAGCACGATCCTGGCTGACGGATTGCCGAACGAATAGAGGTATACGTCCACGGCCGGGGTATTGGGCGACAGGTGGGCGAGCCGCAGCCATCCGCTGGTCATCGATGCGCTGGCCGCCGGGATGGCCAGGCCGAGCAGGCCAACAGCCAGCCCGAGGACGGCGACGAGCCTGGCCAGCCGTCCGGCGCTTTCCGATCGGGTCATGTTTCTCCATTTCCGCCCGGGTGGCCATCCGGCACGAACCCGGCAACATAGGCGTGCACGCCGGTCACGGCGATGCACGCTTTCCCAGTAGTCCCAGCGGCGTTGGCGCGGAGAACCCTATCTGCAGGACGGCAGCGGCACCGGCGCCCGTGACGCGGGTCCTGGCGGCAAACAACGGCGAGTGCTGGGCGCGCAGGATCGTGAGCACCGACTCCAGGTAGGCTGCCGGATCGCTGACGGCGCGCGGGATGGCCAGGTCGGCCGCGCGAAGCGGCAACTTCGCGTTTCCGCCGGGATCCGGAGCACCGAAGGCCGCGATGCGCAGGTCATGCCCGGCGGCCAGCGCCGACAGCGTGATCAGCAATCGCGAGTCAACGTTCCCGGTGGCCAGGTCCCGCCGCGCCGCCGCTGACACGGTGACGTGCGGGCTGCTCAGCAGCTGCTGCCCGGCCGTCCGCCGCTGCACGACGTCGGCGGCGAGTGCCGCGCGGTAGCTCGCCGCGCTGCCCGCCGCATACGCCCGGATGTCGACTCGCGAGGCGCCCGAGCCAAAGCTGGCGATAACGACCGGCGCGTAGACGGTGCGCAAGCGCGGGCCGAACTGGTTCTGCAGTGCCGCGGTGGCGACGATCACGGTGGAACCGAGCGGGTCGGCCGCTGCCGGGCTCAGCGAGAGCAAGTTGGCCGACGGAAAGCCGCCCGCCTGCAGCGCGATGCACATGGCCGGATCGCAGGCCATGATCGCGGTCCTGCTGACCTGCTGCTCGACCCAGGCCACCGCCGCTGCGCGGGCAACCGCCGATGAGCCGACGCCGCCCGGCGAGACGGCCCTGTTCGCGGTGATCTCGCCGTGGCCTCGCGTAGTGGCGGCCGGCCGGTTCAGCAGCACGGCCAGCAGGCCGGCCACCGCGATGACGGCGCTCAGGGCCAGCGCTCCGACCATCCGTACGCGCCGCCTGGCCGGCCTGCGCTGCCCGCCGCCCGGCCGGGATACCTGCCGCTGCAGCCACAGCCGCAACGTCGCGCCAAGAACTCCCGCCCACGACGGATCGGCGGCCGGCTCGGGAGCGGCGGCAGGAGCGGCAGCGGGAACCGGAGCCGGGGCCAGGGCCGGGGCAGACACCGGGGCAGGGGCCCGGGCCGGGGCCGGGGCAGACACCGGGGCCGGGGCCGGGGC
>DATGVY010000428.1:0-3631 GCA_035299845.1 Streptosporangiaceae bacterium | reverse complement strand
ACACCGGCGTCAGCTGCACCGGCCCCGGTCCGGCCGGCCCCAGTCCCGCCGGCCCCGGCTGCACCGGCCCCGGTCCGGCCGGCCCCAGTCCCGCCGGCCCCGGCTGGACCTGGGCCAGCCGGGTTGCCTGGAGCCGCGCAGCCGGACGCCACGAACAATGCCGCCGCCTCCGCGACGCTCGGCGTCCCGACCGCGGCGCGGACGATCTCGCTCGGCGTGGGGACCTGGACTCGGGCCAGCTGCGCCGGGGGGACCGTCACGACTTGCCAGCCGCGGTCGGCAGCGACAGTGAGCAGCCCGGGCTCGCGCGCCTTGATGTCCGCGGTGGCCAGCCACCGGACCGATCGCGGCGACAGCCCGGCGGCGGCCAGCGCCTGGTCGATCAGTGCGCTGACCTCGGCTGCGCTCACGCTGGTGCTGGCGCCCGCGCCAACGACCAGGGACGGCGGCCGGTAGATGACGCGCGGTCCGGCCCGCAGGTCAGCCGCGACGGCCGGCTCCTCGTCAGTCACGATGATGGCAGGAACGCCGGGTTCCGGACGGTCGGTCCGCACGACGCTGCGCGGCAGCGGCGGCACCGGCCACTGGTGTTCCATCGTCAGCGTGACCCGCTCACCTGAGAGGATCGCGGCGCCGACTGGGGCCATGTCGCTGCCAGGTTCCACTACGAATCCGAGATCCGCCCCGAACTCATCGAGGCCCACCGACCCAGCGGCCTCCGCAGCCGTGGTGATGACGGCAGTCCCCCCGAGGATGCCAGCGACGCGCCGGGCCAGCACATTCGCGCCGCCTGCGTGGCCGCCGAGGACCGGGATCGCGAAACGCAGCGCCTCGTCCACGCACACGATGCCTGGGTCCTCGTATTTCCCTGTGATCAGCGGCGCGGCGATCCGGACGGTCGCGCCCACGGCGAGAAAGGAGATGATCGCGTCGCACTCGGCGAAGGCCAACGGCAGGGCGCTGGCGGCGGGTCCGTCGTAAATGTGCGCGTAGGGCAGCACGGCGGCCAGGCGCTCAGCCGCCGCGCGCCCCCCTGCGGTGATCGTGATCAGGCCGATCATTGGGTACCCCGCTCCCCGGACAGCACAAACACGGGATTGACCGCGGCCAGCCGCAGCGACCCGCCGGGCAGGCTGGCCAGCCTCGAAGCCTGCAGCTGCACGCCGGACACCTGATAGCCGTGACCGGCGAGCAGCTCGCTGACGGTCCGCACGCGGTCGACGGAGGCGAGGGTTACCACGGCCCGGTACGGCCGGCCGAGTTCCACCGCTGCTGCTATCCCCGCATCGTCACCGCCGCCGACGAACAGCGCGTCCGGCGCGGGCAGTCCGGCCAGGATCCCGGGCGCGCGGCCTTGGACAATGCGAACGGCGACGCCGTGGATGGCGGCGTTCTGCCCGATCCTGGAGCACTGCCCTGGATCGGCCTCGATCGCGATCACGCTGGCGCCGAACCTGGCGCACTCGACAGCCACCGACCCTGAGCCCGAGCCCAGGTCCCAGACCGTCCGGCCCAGTCCCGGGCCGAGCCTGGCCAGCACGACCGCGCGCACCTCGGACTTGGTGATCATCGAGTCCCGGTGCGCGAACGCCTCCTCCGGCAGCGCCCAGCCGGCCGGTGCGCCCCGGTGCCCGGCCACCCAGCCTGGCTGCGCGGCCGGGGGCACGGCCGGATCCACGGCGACAAGCACGTTCGGGTCGGCGAGGTTCGCCGCCGCGTCCGCGGTCAGCTCGGCGACGCGCTCGGCGGGCTCACCGAGCCGTTCGGCCACGTAGACCCGCCGGCCGGCCGCGAGCAGCGCGACGGCGAGCTGCTCGGCGGCACCGCCTGGAGCGGTCAGGATCGCGACCTTGGGATGGGCCAGTGCCGCAGCGGCAACCGGCCGGGGGGACCGGCCGTGCGCCGACAGCACGAGCGCGTCGTCCCAGTCCAGGCCGAGCCGGGCGAATGCGAGTGCCACCGAGGAAACGGCCGGGATGATCCTGGGCAGGATCCCGCGCGCTCGCAGGGACCGCACGATCCCGAAGAACCCGGGGTCGCCGGACGCCAGCACCGCCACCGGCCCGGATGCCCGGCAGATCTCGTCGAGTGCATCATCCAGCTGGGAGATCTCGCACTGCCTGGCGCTGCCTGGAATCGCAGCGGCGGCCAGCTGCCGCCGGGCGCCGACCACCAGCGACGCCGCGGCGAGGACTCCGGCGGCTTCGGCAGGCAGCGGGCCGCCGTCGCAGCCGATCACCGTGACCGGCGGCGTCATGCCGCCCGCTCGGGGAACGTGGCGATCAGGTTCCGGCCGGTGAAGTCGACCATGATCACCTCGATGGCCGGCGCGGTCCCGGCCGGCGCAGCCCGGCCTGGCACGGCCAGTTCCGCGCAAAACCTAGCCAGCACGTCCGCCACCCGGCGGCACAACTCGGCCCCGGCCGGCCCGAGCAGCCCAGCCTCCGTCCACAGCTCGACCGCGTGCCGGGCGGTGTTCGCCGCGGCCACCCGCGCGGTCAGCTCACCGCCGCCGCCGGCCACGCGCGTGATATGGCCGAGCAGCCCGGTAGAGACCTTCGAGCGCGTGTAGTGCGTCATCAGCACGCCGGCCGCCAGCTTGGTCAGCTTGCCCGCCATGCCGACGAAGACCACCCGCGCCACCCCGTACTGCATGGCCCGGCGCAGCGCGGCGCCGGTGAAGTCGCCCACCTCGACGAAGCACACCTCGGGCAGGCCGGGCAGCAGCGCCATCGCGCCCTTCTCGGTCCGGCCGCCGGTGCACAGCACCAGTGACTGCTCACCCTGCGCCGCGAGCACCGCCACGGCCTGCTCGACGCTCGCCAGCCAGGATGCGGTGGAGAACGGCCGCACGATACCGGTCGTGCCGAGAATCGAGATGCCGCCGATGATGCCGAGCCTGCCGTTGGTGGTCTTGCGCGCCATCCGCTCGCCGTCAGGGACCGAGATGATCACCCGCAGGCCGCGCTCGGCCAGGTTGACCGCCTCGCCGACGGCCTCGGTGATCATCTTCCTGGGCACCGGGTTGATCGCCGGCCCGCCGAGTTCCAGCCCGAGCCCCGGCTTGGTGACGACGCCCACGCCGACGCCGCCATCCAGCTCGAGGCCTGGCTCGCCGCGCCAGCTCACCGACGCCGTCAGGCGCGCGCGGTCGGTCACGTCCGGGTCGTCACCGGCGTCCTTGACGACCACCGCCTCGGCCCGCACCGCATCGCCCGGCTCGGCGCCGGCAGGCCCGGCACCCGCCGGCTCGGTGCCGCCCGGCGATAGCCGGCACGATTCCACCGGGAACGACACCCGGCGGCCGGACGGCAGCCCCACCTCGACGGCGTGCTGCACCTCCCGGGTCACCAGCGCGGTCGCCGCCGCCTTGGCCGCAGCCGCCGCGCACGTGCCGGTCGTCCAGCCGGTGCGCAGCCCGCGCCGCCTGACCTTCGCCGTCCTGGGCAGGTCGGGTTCCCGCAGCTCAGCCGGCCCGGTCACGGTACCTGCCCGCCCTGGACGGCAGAACCGCCCGCAGCAGCGCCACCAGCCGCCGCAGCACCACCAGCCACGCCACCAGTCACTGCGCCACCCGCACCACCAGCCACGCCGCCACCAGCCACGCCGCCACCAGCCACGCCGCCAGCCG